>JALDAG010000044.1 GCA_022729255.1 Candidatus Nanohalarchaeota archaeon
ACTGTCCGACAGATAATGTTAACAAGGAAGCTGATGCAAGGATAAAAAGGAGTTTGAGGCCTGTGCCTGGTGAAAGAGGAAGCGTGGACGAGGCCGCCAAATTCGAGTTTTTGAAGGACAACAGCTTCTTGTATAATTTTTACAAAGAGGTTTGTTGCCTAGTAGAGCTTGATGAGGAGCCACCTCACAAAATAAATGAAGAGGCAATGAACACGGCGCTACAGTTCGCACTGATGATAAACTGTAAAATACCTGATAAAATACATTTTATGAGAAAACTTGTCTTGGACGGTTCTAATACATCAGGATTTCAAAGAACTGCATTGATAGCTCTTGATGGCTACATTGAAACAGATCAGGGGAAGGTTAATATTCCTGACGTTGAACTAGAGGAGGAATCCGCCGGAAAGCACGGTAAATCAGATGGAAGAGAGATTTTTGACCTGGACAGACTAGGAATACCTCTTATAGAGATAGGGACTGATACCTCTATAAAAAACCCTGAACACGCTAAAGAAGCAGCTATGAAGATTGGCATGCTTTTAAGATCTACTGGTAATGTCAAGAGAGGTCTTGGCACAATAAGACAGGACGTAAATGTTTCAATAGAAGAGGGGGCAAGGGTAGAGATAAAGGGATTTCAAGATGTTAGGAACCTTGATAAACTTGTTGAGAAAGAAGTTAGGCGTCAGAAAACTCTACTTGAGATCAAGAAAAAGTTAGAGGGGCGCTCAGAAGCTTTTGAAAGAGAAGTTTATGATGTCACAGAGTTATTCAAAGATTCTGATAACGATATCATAGATTCTGTCTTAGATGACGGAGGCAAGGTTTATGCCACTAGACTTCCTTTGGAAGGTTTTATGAACAAGGAGCTCTGTGAAGGAAAAACTTTAGGTAAAGAGCTTTCAGGTTATGCTGTTGCACAAGGACTCAACGGCATAATGCATACTGATGAGGATGTTTCGAAATACGGTCTATCGAAGCAATTCAAAGAACTTAGCGAACATCTTGATAAAGAAAAAGAAGAAGTTGTATGCATAGCAGCGGGACCTGATGATAAAACAAACAAAGCACTGAAGGCGGTTGTGGAAAGAGCTTCAAAGTTATTTGAAGGCGTTCCTGAGGAAACAAGATCTGCTAACGATGATTTTACAACAGATTATTCCAGACCTCTTCCAGGATCCGCAAGGATGTATCCCGAGACAGATGTTAGGCCTTTCACGGCTGATAAAAATTATATCAAGTCGTTGAAAGACAATATACCGAAAACATTAGATGAAAGGGAGGAAGAGCTTTCTAAGGAGATAGGGGAACAACTGGCATCACAGATAATAAGTTCTAAGAGGTTGGAGGATTTTGAAGAAATCTGTGAGATAAAAAAATTCGATAAAAAATTCGTTGCAAACCTTTTTGTTAACATTCTCAAGGATTTAGAATCTCGTTATAAGTTAGAAACAGAGGATTTAAGTGTTAATAATATCAAAAAAACCTTAAAACTTTATTTCGATGGCGATATTCCCAAGGATTCCGTAGCTGAAGTCTTGAGGTTCAAAGCAGAGGATCCGGATCGAAACATTGAGGAAATAGTTGAGGAGGAAGATCTTGTAAAAACCTCTGATGAAGACATAAGAAAAGTTGTAACAAAGGTATTGGAGGAAAAGATGAGTCTTTTGGAGAGTAAAGGAGAACATGCTAGAGGCGCTTTAATGGGGTTAGTTATGGAAAGAATTGGAAGTGGCGCAGAAGGTTCAAAAGTCAATAAGATATTGTCAGAGGAATTAAAGAAATTTTTGGAAGATTAAGGTTTTTTGAAGGTTTCTGGTTTAGTTTCTTATTTTCATTTTTATGTTATATAAATATTTATAAAGGTTGTTTTAAAAGGTCTGTTTTAGTTATAAAACTCCGGCGAATTAACCGGTAACGATTTATTGGGTGTTTCCAAAATGGAAGAGATAAAAATTGAGAACGTTGTGGCTTCTACTGATTTCAAGAGAAGAATGCCGCTTGATAAAATTGCAATATACCTTGAAAACACGGAGTACGAACCTGAACAGTTTCCAGGTCTTGTTTATAGGCTAAAGGATCCGAAAGCTGCCGCACTTATTTTTGGATCCGGTAAAATTGTTTGTACTGGAACAACTAGTCCGGAAGAAGCAGAGAAAGCTGTTTTAAAGATCATTGAGGAATTGAAAGAGTCTGATGTGGTCGTTGAGGAGAAACCAGTGATTACTGTTCAGAACGTTGTGGCTTCTAGTCATCTAAATCAGAACTTGAACCTTAACAGGATAGCTTTTGAACTGGTCGGTACAGAGTATGAACCTGCACAGTTTCCTGGTTTGGTTTACAGGTTGGATGATCCAAAAGTAGCTTTTCTACTCTTTTCATCGGGAAAAATAGTTTGTACTGGTGGAAAGAAAGAGGAAGATGTCAATAAGGGCATCACGAGACTTAAGGAGAAACTTAAGGAGATAGGAGCGCTCTAGTTTCGTATCCGTTTCCCTTTTTTTATTTCTTTTTTAAATACCATTAACTGTTTTAAGAATTAATCCACTTCTTTTGTTTTACATGTCAGGTAGATGAGGGGGTAGTTGTTGGAATATCATAAAAAGGTAGAGGCTTTTGAAAACTTTTTTAGAGAAGCATATGATGAAGAGATCACTGCAGCAATTTCTTGCGGTAAAAGAGCGGTTGTAGTGGACTTTAATGAGTTTTCTAAATTTGATAATGCTGTTGCAGATACTTTACTAGATCATCCTGAGGAAGGAATCGATGCGGCATCCGAAGCACTTTCAAACCTTCCCATGGTCGAATTTGACATGCTTGTTCATTTTGAGAACTTGCCTTCTACGGAGTACGTGTTTATAAGAAACCTTAGAAGTCGACACATTGGCAAGTTTTTGGGAGTTAAAGGATTAATAAAGAGAGCTTCGGAAGTTAGACCTGAACTGGAATCAGCGATCTTTGAATGTTCGAACTGTGGTGACAGGTTTGAAAAAGAACAGGACTCATCCAAAATAACAACGCCTCACAAATGTGACTGTGGTTCAAGAAGCTTTAACCTTGTTGACAAAGTGATGAGAGACGTTCAGACCGTCACCGTCGAGGAAAACCCTGAAACAATAAAAGGGGCTGAACAACCCAGGAAGATAGGCGTCATCCTTAGAGATGACCTTGTAGACCCACAGTTTCAGAACAGGGTTGTACCTGGAAACAAAGTTATAATAAACGGGATTCTTAGGGAGAAAGCCATAAAAAAAGATTCAAAGCGTTATGATCTTTACATAGAGGCAAACTATCTTGAGACCGTTCAGAGAGAATTTGAGGAAATAGAGATAGATGAGGAGGAAGAGGAGGCTATAGAGCAACTTTCTAACCACGATGAGTTGATAGATAAAATGATAGCGAGTATAGCTCCATCTATTCATGGACATACACATATAAAGGAAGCCATAGCATTACAATTGTTTTCAGGAGTTAGAAAGGAAAGGCCTGACGGCACGACGACCCGAGGCGATATACACGTTCTCTTGATAGGTGAGCCCGGAACAGGAAAATCCCAGTTGTTGAAATTCACAGGTAATCTAGCTCCTAAAGGAAAATACGTTGTAGGAAAAGCAGCTACTGCGGCTGGTATCACTGCTACGGTTATGAAAGACGAGATAACTGATGAATGGACCTTAGAGGCAGGGGCTCTCGTGCTTGCTAACAAAGGAATTGCCACGATTGACGAGATAGATAAAATGGAGAAAGGAGATAGGTCTTCCATGCACGAAGCAATGGAGCAACAAAGTATAACGGTTTCTAAGGCTAATATACAGGCTACACTTCAGTGTAGGACCAGCATACTTGCAGCAGGAAATCCCAAGTTCGGAAGGTTCGATCCTTACAGACCTGTGGCAGAACAGATAGAGATATCAGATACTTTAATATCTCGTTTTGATCTATTGTTTCCGGTAAAAGACATACCAGACGTTTCTAGAGATCAGAAACTTTCCGATCATATAATGTCGATGCATACGGATCCTAAGGACTTGACAGGAGAAATATCTCTTGAAAGGCTGAGGAATTATATAGCTTATGCAAAGAGGAATGTCCACCCTAAACTCTCAGAAAAAGCTCAGAAAGTTTTGAAAGAGTTTTATGTGGATACAAGGCAGAAAGGTACCAGTGGAGAAGAAGGACAGTCCAAAGTTCCTATTACAGCGAGACAGCTAGAAGCGATAATAAGGCTTTCAGAGGCTTCTGCACGGTTGAGGTTAAGCGATGTTGTTGAGGAAAGAGACGCTCAGAGAGCTATCGATTTACTTACCTACTCATTGAAAAAGATTGGAGTTATAAGTGAGTCAGGAGAATATGATATTGACAAGCTCGAGACCGGGATGGATTCCGAGTCTAGAAGCAAACGACAGACCATTATGAAAGTTGTTGACGAACTTTCAGGATCAAAAAATGATCCTATACCATTTGAAGAACTTATAGAAACACTTGAAGATGAAGGTATAGAAAAGGAACAGGCTGAAGAAGTTGTTAATAAACTGATACGTGAAGGCGAACTTTATGAACCTAAACAAGGATTTATCGACGTGATATAGGTGTTATACGATGCCAGGAAATAGAAAAAGGATGACTGCAAGAAGGTTGATGATGGAAGACATAGTCAATGGTAACTACTACAAAAGAGAGGGATTCGAACCTAACTTTTTGATAACCCCTTCCGGAGTAAATGCTTCGAGGACAGAAGTTGTTGGAACCGTTGTGGACACCTTTGTAAATGATGAGTCGTCTTATGGCGCTCTTACCATGGATGATGGTTCAGAAGTATTGAGAATCAAGTTTTTTCAAGATCTGAAAGACATGGAGGGTTTTGAAGAAGGGGACATAGTTCAAGTTGTGGGTAAGATAAGAAAATATGATGACGAGATATACGTTCAGCCCGAGTTCCTGAAAAAGAGAGATATAGCATACGAGTTACTTCACATGATTGAAGCTCGAGAGACAAAAAATAGGTGGAACGATCTCGTAGAAAAAGTAGGAGAGTACTTTAGAGACGGCCTATCCGAAGAAGATATATTGGAAGAGATGAAGGGAACCGGTTTTGATGAATCGGACATCAAAGCGGTCCTAAAATACGTCGATCCTGATGAACAGTTCGATACCGCAAATGAAATGGAGTCAGGAAATGCGTCTTTTTCTCGTTCTGAGATGGAAGAAACCGAAATGGAAAAAGAAGGAGATAAAAGAACTGTTTTAGGTATTATAGAGGATCTGGATGATGGTGAAGGTTCGGGTTACAGCGACATCATCGAAAAATCAGATCTTTCAGAGGAAAGGGTGGAGTCAGTTATAAATGATTTGCTGAGTGATGGTACATGTTATGAGCCCAAACCAGGTAAGATAAAGAAGCTTTGAGACGGTGATTTTTATGGATGATTACGAAT
>JALDAG010000003.1 GCA_022729255.1 Candidatus Nanohalarchaeota archaeon
CCAGTAGATAGCAACCGATCTGGCTCACGCCGATCTAAACCCAGCTCACGATCCGTTTTAATGGGTGAACACCCCCACCCTTGGCCGCGGCTGCACGGCCAGGATACGGAGAGCCGACATCGAAGTAACAAGCCTGCGGGTCGATATGGGCTCGCGCCGCAGACAATCCAGTTATCCCCGGAGTACCTTTTCTGTCATACCAGAGCCTCAACCAAGAGGCTACTAGGGTTCGCTAAGCCTCGCTTTCGCGTCAGGACTCAGAAATGTAGTGAGTCCTGTCAGGCCCTCTTTTGCCTTTGTGCTCTACGCCCGAGTTCTGACCGGGCTGAGAGGACCTTTGGACCCGTCTGATTTGTTATCAGACGGATGCCGCCCCAGCTAAACCGCCCAACTATCACTGTCCCTTTTCAGGTTAGACGTACGGGCTTCGGAGGGTAGTGTCCCATGGTTGGCTCCATCACACCTAGTGGCGCGACTTCGAAGCCTCCTACCTACGCTTCACACCAAAGCCCATACATCAATAAAAGCCTGCGGTAAAGGTTCACAGGGTCTTCGCTTCCCACTGGATGTCACCGGCCTTTGCACCGGTATGGCGCGGTTCACCGAGCCTTGGCTTGGGACAGTAGATACCTCGTTACTCCATTCGTGCGGGCCAACAGTTGATTGGCAAGGGATTACGCTACCTTAAGACGGTCATAGTTACCGCCGCCGTTTACGAGCCCTTCTTCCTCTTGTACAAGGTAATCAGGTACTCGCACTGGGCAGGAGTCGCCGGCTGTACAAACCTTTTCAGGCTAGCAGCCAGCTACGTTTTTATTAAACAGTCGGGCATCTCTAGTCATTGCAACCCGTCCTTTCACAAAGACGGGCACCCCATCTCCAAAAGTTACGGGGCTAATTTGCCGAATTCCCTAAGCCAAGTATTACTCGACACCCCTTAGTCTATTCAACCAGGGCACCTGTGCTGGATCTGGGTACGAACAAGGACTTAAGACTCCTTTTCACGGGTTCTAGGAATCAGCTAAACCCAGGATTTGTTCCTAGGCTGTTCTGGCATTCAAAAGGTTCTCGCCATTACGGCGCTCCCCTTCCTTAAACCATTAAACAGAGTATGCCTCTGCTTAGCTTATCCCAAAACGTCAGAGTCAACTGAACGTGTCCTAACGGTACCGGAATATTAACCGGTTTCCCATTCGTCATCCTCGATTAAGGAATGACTTAGGATCGACTAACCCCCAGCTGACGAACATTGCTGGGGAACCCTTGCCCTTGCGGGGGTGAGGATTCGAACCTCACTTTTGTTGGTACTGCCGACAGGATTATCGTTCCTACACGGTCCATTCGACCTCACAGCCGAATTTCCATCCATGCAGGACGCCTCCCTACCGGTCGTGGAATGCTACCACGACCCCAGGGTCTCGGTGGCTAGTTTGAGCCCCGTCCATTTACGGCGTCCCAGACCTCAACGGGTGAGCTTTTACGCTTTCTTTAAAGGGTAGCTGCTTCTAAGCTAACCTCCCCGCTGTCTAAGATCCGGGACAACCTTCAGGTACACTTAACTAGCACTTAGGGACCTTAACCCTAGTCTGGGTTGTTTCCCTCTAGGAGCAGCAGCTTACCCGCTACCCCTCACTCCCTGAGTTTTCAGCATTAGCAAGTTCGGAGTTTGACAACGGAAGCAGCTCAAAGAGCTGGATTTCCATAATCAGTAGCTCTACCTCACTAATTGCCTCGTCAGGGGCTGCACTTCGGTGCATTTCGGGAGGAACCAGCGATTACCGGTTTCGATTGGCATTTCACCGCTATTCACAGTTCACACGAGCGCTTGCTCACAGCAACGCTTTGGGCCTCCATGCAGCTTTCGCTACATTTCACCCGGACCATGAATAGATCAACCGGCTTCGGATAGTATTTCAGTGACTTCCCGCACTTTCGTACGGCGTCCCTCACAATGTTGCGGACATGTTGCTTTCGCTTCGGTTGCAAAGCTAGACACTTTTTAACCTCGCCACAGAAATACACTCCCTGCCCCGTTTTTCAAAACGGAAGTCAGAACCCTGCTCCGCTCCTCTCGTACTACAACCTCTCAGTTGATTCCTTCAAGGAACATCGGCGCTTTAAGGCTCTGACCAGCCTAAGACCAGGCAGGTTCAAGCTCTTTTAACCTCCTTTTTAGGGATTCTTTTCAACTTTCGCTCACGCTACTGGTACGCTATCGGACTCAAGACGTATTTAGAGTTGGAAGTCGGTGCCTCCCAAATTCACAAGGGATTTCCAACCCCTGCTATTCTGGAAACCGTCACATCTTTGAAACGTTTACCTACGGGACTATCACCCTCTGAAGTGTTCCGTTCCAGAAAACTTCGGTTAGGTCTCAAAGACTAAAAGACGGACCAAAAAACCACATATTCCTTCACTCACGTGAAGGTATTCAGTTTGCTCTGAACCGCTTTCGATCGCCCCTACTAACGGTATCTCGGTTGATTTCTTTTCCTGCTGGTACTAAGATGTTTCAGTTCCCAGCGTTCCCGTTTCCAGAGGAAACACGTGTAAAACACGTAGGAAGTCCTATTAGGAAACCTTGGGCTCCAAGGCTACATGCGCCTCACCCAAGATTTTCACAGCTTGTCACGTCCTTCATCAGCGTCTTGAGCCGAGCTATCCTCTACCTGGATTAAACGAACCTCTCAGTCCGTGTGATCTCCAACAATCAGTACTCGACACCACTTTTTACAGTGGGACAAAGATGTACAGGACCTACTTTGTACCGCTCCAGGAAAACCTGGAACAACAAAAAAAATTTACGGTTGCACCTGAATTGATGCAGGATATGTTAAAAAACACACCCTTGAATAACCTTCCAGTCTTTTTAGGACAGGAAAGCTTTAATGGACCCGCAGGGATTTGAACCCTGGGCCTTCCCCTTGCAAGGGGGACGTTCTGCCAGACTGAACTACGGGCCCAAAACTATAAACAGAAAACTCCCGTAGCTCAACTGACGATAGATGTATTGGTGTTTTACCAGCCCAGTCCGAGTAGTTTGGAGGTGATCCAGCCGCTGGTTCCCCAACGGCTACCTTGTTATGACTTAGCCCCCCTTGCTAATTCCAGATTTGATCCTCTCAGAGAGAGAACCTCACCTGGGACTAACTCGGGTGACTTGACAGGCGGTGTGTACAAGGAGCAGGGACGTATTCGCCGCTAGATAATGACTAGCGACTACTAGCGATTTCGCCTTCATGAGGCTGAGTTACAAGCCTCAATCCGAACTACGACCGGTTTTAGGGGTTTAGCTTCTCCTCTCGGAGTCGCATCCCTTTGTACCGGCCATTGTAGGCCGCGTGTATCCCAGAGCGTTCGGGCCATACTGACCTACCGTCGCCCGTTCCTTCCTCTGATTTATCACCAGCGGTCTCCTATGAGTGCCGGACCTCCGGAGAGGACCGTAGCAACATAGGACACGGGTCTCGCTCGTTACCTCACTTAAGAGGACACCTCACGGCACGAGCTGACGGCGGCCATGCAACACCTCTCAGCTCCTCAGGTAAGCTCTTCAAGCTGACCATCATTGTGCTGTCGGCTCTGGTAGGGTTTGCTGCGTTGGATCTAATTAAACCGCAGCCCCCACCGCTTGTGGTGCTCCCCCGTCAATTCCTTTAAGTTTTAGCCTTGCGACCGTACTCCCCAGGCGGTCCACTTAACGGTTTTCCTTCGGCACAAGGAATCCTCGGAAGATTCCTTACATCAAGTGGACATCGTTAACGGCCAGGACTACAGGGGTATCTAATCCCCTTTGCTCCCCTGGCTTTCGTCCCTCACCGTCGGATCCGTAATCGCCGAGCGCTTTCGCCACCGGCGCTCCTCCTGGAATTTTAGGATTTCACCCCTACTCCAGGAATAGCCTCGACGCCTTCCGGTCCCAAGCCCCATAGTATCCACCGCACTTCTGATAGTTAAGCTACCAGATTTCACAGCGGACTTATGAAGCCGGCTACGGACGCTTTAAGCCCAATAATCGTGGCCACCACTCGCGGTGCTGCTATTACCACGGCGGCTGGCAGCAGTCTTGCCCACCACTTGTTGCTGAACCTCCTTAAAGTTCAGGAAAGCTTCCCGCTTTGTTTACGAGAAGCACTTGGAGTCCCCCTATCGCGCTTTCACGCATTGTAAAGGTTTCGTGCCTGCTGCATCCCGTAGGATCCGTGTTCTTGTCTCAGAACACGACTGACGGCTCGCGCTCTCACGCCCGCTACTGATTATCGGCACACCGAGAAGTTACCTCAGCGTATACCTAATCAGCCGCAGTCCCATCCTAAGGCGCCGGAACATTTCAAGAAGACACCATTCCAGGCAATTCTTCCCTATCCAGTATTAGCCTCAGTTTCCCGAGGTTGTCCTGGTCCTTAGGGCAGGTTGACTACGTGTTACTCAGCTTTCCGCTCCGATCTAAATCGGTCAGCTAGCATGGCTAAATCGGACTCCAATAGCAGTGGCCTCCGGCAGGATCAACCGGAATTACAGTCAATAAAGACTGTCGCACGCTCACAAAAGAGTGCTAAACCAAATCTCCCTCCAAAAAGAGAGATAAAGAAACTAGACTGGTAAAATATCACCACTATCGCCAATTACTTACATCACACCCATCAGGGTGCTCATCATTTACTTCCAAAATAAATGGAAGTTATTTACGTCAGCCAGCCTTTACTAGCCGACAAAACCTTATTCCATCATCAAGATTTAAATAAACAACGGTACACCAAAAAACATGTCTTGAACATTTTTGGTGCGTAACACAAAAAATAGAGGTTAACCTTTAAATATCCTCCTTCTTCAAACAACAAACTCTTGAACAGTCTGTATCCCCTCTCATACCTACGATAAATTCTATTCCAAAGTTTTCAGCACCTGCAACTACTTTTTCAGATATGCTTCCGTCAAAAACAACGGCATACGCATTAGAACCAAATGATTCAAACCCATCAGAAATTCTAGAAGCAGGAAGCTTCCCGATTTCATTGAGATCTTTGTCAAGAAACACCGCTCCGCGAGTTCCCACCAACTCTTTCAACAAGCCGGCAAAAACCGTTCTTTCTATGTCGGAAACAGTGCATTCTTTATCCTCTTTATCCTCTTCCAATTTTTCTTCTACCGAATTATCTTCCATGTCTCCAAGACAAGACTCTATCTCTTCGGAACTAAGATCCTCAACCTCTTTTCCTCTGGGAGCTCTAGCGATAAAATCGTAATCTAATTTAGCGTCGACCTCCTTCTTTATGAGATCTCCTCCTCTATCTCCATCAAGGAAAAACACAATCTTTTCATGATTTTCTGCTATTTCAGAGACTTTTTCAGGTACCGATGTCCCTCCTATCGCCACAGCGTTATCATAACCGTTGTTAAGAAGGTTCAATACATCGCTCCTTCCCTCGACAAAGATGATCTCTTCAGAATTAAAAACTCCTGGTCCAGCATATAATCCATAATAGGATTTAACTGTTGGATCCATCCTTTTTTTAACGCTTTTAGAAAGGTCTTCCGGTCCTGGGGCCTCGTCAACCATATTTTGAAGCAGTTCTTGAGCTCTATCAACTATGTAGCTTCTTTTAGAAATCCTAACATCTTCTACGCTTTCTATTTTTACATCCGCAATACACGGCCCTACCCTATCAATGGTTTCTAAAGAAGCTGCAAGAATCGCTGTTTCTGCAGAATCCAAGCCGCTCGGGATTTTTAACCTGGCTTCGGAATCTCCGTTATCGCTTTCAACTTCGACCTCTATACGACCCACCTTGCCCTTGACTTGAAGCTTTCTTAAATCCATTTCAGGACCTAATAAGCCTTCGGTCTGGCCAAAAATCGCTCCAATAACATCTGGTTTTTCTACGACGCCTTTTGAATTTATAACTGCTTTAATGATGTATTTTACTGATGAATTGTATGAATTAGACATGATAATCACGTAGAATACTTAATACTTCATCTTTTTCAATATCGACAACCAGCTTTTTCCTCCTTCTATGGTGTCCTGACATTATACCAACATTTTTTCCCAGTATTTTCGAAAGTCTTGTTACGAGTTCTTTGTTGGCTTTTCCATCGATAGGCTCCGATTTAAGAAAAATCTTTGGGATGTTTCCTGATAAATCTATATCGAACTCTTCGCTGTCAGTTTCCACCTTAACATAAAATGTCGGCATGAAAATAAAGTTACAATGAAAGACATTAAAAAGTCATAGGCTGTGCTCAAGCGGTTCATATCTCTGTCTCCTTGGTTTTCTAACTACGGGTTCTAAGCCGAAGTAGGCACGTGTTTCATTGAGGTATCTCCTTGTTTCCTCTTGAGCAAGTTCTACCCAGTAAAGGAATTGTTTACGGTATATGGAATTAAACCATATTCTTCTAAGGAATGAATGGATCCAATTATCTTTTTCACCCGGCATAGAAACAACAAGTTTCGTATTGACGTCAAGCTGGACTGCTCCGTAGAGCCCTTTTCCTCCTTCTTTGTCCTTTAGAGGCGACTGGTTAAAGTAAGTGATATAAAATCTCAGCTCTGTATCAGATATCTGGTTCCTGAAACCTCCTTCCAGCTGTCTAGTAGCTATTAGTTCAACCTTGAAATCGTTGTTGTCAACGTTTTCCTCGTAATATACCTCATAAACATCATCAAAGTTCAAATCCTGTTCAAGGATGTCGAGAAGTTTTTCGTAATACTTCACAACGCTGAATGCTTCAAACCACTCCTCCATCTTTACAACTTCTCTCTCCACTTTAAACATTTAAGAACCCTCTTTACCAAAGTCAGGAATGTATCCTTCTCTTTTGCTCCTTCCAATTGCTTTTGTAGATCCTAAAACCTGTCTAAAACGAGAAGCTACTTCTATAGCTAGTTCCTCTGCTTCCTCTTTATAAACTTCCCACTCTGATTTTGAAACTCTTCCCTGAACGAAGTCCATTATTTTGGTTTTTATTGATGAAATTATCGAAGTTTTACCTATAAACGTCTGTTCAACAAAACTATCCAAATACCCCCATTCAGGATCTTTTTTTCTTTCAACAGTTCCCGTGATCATGAATCTTCCTTTGACAGTGTTTTCGCCGTATTTCCTATTAGGTCTTGGTTTTTTAACTCTGGTCTTTACCTTGATCCTTATACGAGTATAAGGATCTTTGTATTTATAACCTATAATATCCGGTTTAATGGGTAATGACTTCCACATCTCGCTTCTGCCCTCCTCTATCTCGTCAAACCCCAGTTCCTCCATTATCCTAAGGGCGTGCCTATAATATTCAAAAACCTCGTCTATGTTCCTGCCATATATCTCTTCTCTTCGCTCAATAACTTCTTCTTTCTTTGAGTCCATAGGATTGCCTCACAAATTCTTTAAACTGCCTCTGAGTTCGGAGTGGATTTCGTTTAAAAGCTCTCTGGCATCGTCTTTCCACTTTCCTCTTGCCCAACCATATACTAACTTATCATAGACGCTTCTAAACGCATAATACCATACAGACCTTGTTCCAGAACTATTAGAATATTTTGTCACTACTTCGCCTTTTGAATCGACCGTTACAGATGCCGATAGTCCTTTAGGATCGTCTTTAGTTATGTTAAGAACTATGGTTATTTCTACAACAGTAAAATCGTCCATCTCATTGTAACAGTTTATTTTAGATATTATAAGGCCTCTCTCAACATGGTGACGGAATTTTTCTTCTTCAACCCTATCAAATACGAACCTGTTTTCCAAAAGGTCTTTGACCTCCCTGTATGCTACCTCCCAATCGGAAACATCGACCGTCGTGGTTTTTCTACCGGCCTCCTCTTCTATATACATAACAAAAAATGAACTTCACAACTTAAAATAAGTTACCTAACAGTCCAGTACTTCGGAACCTTCGTGGATAATTCTTTGGTTTCACGTTTTTTCCTAGTTAATTGTTCAGAGAAAGGTCGGATGTGAAGCATGTTTTGTCAAACTAGAGAGGTTCTAGGGTCAAAAAAACAGGTTTTTAGAGCCTCTAGTTATAATTATTCCTAACAAAAAAGAGGTTTTTCTCCTATATTCCTGATGCAAGTTCCTCCAAAACATCTACATACCCTGGCCAAGTATGTAACAGATCTGTCTGTGTAACTATCCCTACTACTTCTCCGGATCCTGAAACAATAGGAACTCTTGAAATATCGTTTTTTATCATTTTTACCGCTACATCATAAACATCATCGGATTCAAAACTTACTATGACGTCTTCTGTCATTATATCTTTGACTTTGGTATTTGAAGCATCTTTGCCTTCTGCCACTACCTTGTACAATATATCTTTTCCAGCTATTATGCCAATAACTTCATTATCTTCTACGACAGCCAGTCCTCTAACGTCTTTACCTTTCATCTCTATTGCTGCTTCTTTTATAGACGCGTTTTTATCGATTCCAAAAACTTCTTTGCTCATTATTTCGCTGACGTTTAGTTTATCCATGTCAAAATTTATGGTTTCCAACTAATTAAAATTAACTATCACGTCTAAAATGTGAAATAAAAATGAATGTGAACTGAAAATCTGAAAGAAACACCCCCTTGTTTCATCTGGAGAAAAATGTGTTATCAAAACCTAGAAAAATTTGAACCACACACCCCTTCATTTCTATTAAAATTGTTATTGTATAATAACAACATATAATTTTTGTTTTGGGCTCTGAAAACAGGATTAAACTTCATATGCAGATACCATAAAACAACAATTTTCAACACAACAAAACATATATACCCCCCTTTATGGAAAAAACCGGTGTGAACAAAAAACATATATACCCCCTTATTTCATGTGCAGAAAAAGTTATAAACCCCTTCGATTAAAGAGAAAGAAATGTGAAAAACTTATTTAGATGTGAACTGTCCAAGACTGGACTGTCTATCAGCTCTACCAAACAAAGATATAATCTGGTCCTTAAGCAAATAAATATACTGCCTCCTATAATTGGAAACTCCGAACTCATCCGCTATCTCCTCAGAAGGTTCAAGATATTTTCTTATAGCTCCTTCAGAAACTGTCAAAAGAATTCTGCCTCCGCATCTAGTGCATACTCCTCTTAGAGGGACTCTCCTAAACTTTTCATTGCAACTAACGCATCTAAACCTCTGTCTTGAAAAAGCGTTCAAATTTCCTTTAATGTCGGGTATAAAATGTTCCGTCAATAAAAGCTCTGCCAACATATCTTCATCAACTGATTTGATTTTTTTACCAAGATCTAGTTGAGTTTGGACCTTTTCAGACATCTCTCCTAAAGTAACGTAGTTGGATTGAACTGGAGCGTCCTCTATATTAGAAGTAGGGTGTGTGAAGTTGAAATCAAAAGAACTGTTCTCTTCTATCAAGTTCTCAGCAAGAACTATATCTAGTTCGAACGGAGAACAAAATTCTTGGGATTTTTCATAAAGTTCCAAGGGATACTCAGGAACCACATCAACGTTCCATGATTCATCGTCAACCTCATCAGGATGTAAAACGGTTGAAAGAATTAAGGGTGCGTCCATGGTTCTAGAACCTGTGCTGTCCGGTAAAAACTGTCTAGAAAAGTTTAATAAGGCGTCCATCAAGAGTATAACTGAATCCTCGTCTCCATCACAGTTCCTTCTTTTTGCAGCATGCCAATAAGGGTGTGCATATGTTCCTTTTGCATCGGCAAAACCTATTATCCTTCCAACTATCCCTCCTGATGTGTGAGGTGCCAGACCTATCACAAGTTCTCCTACCAAATCCTCTGCTTTCTCAAAGTTGTAAAAAGAATCAAGTCCATAAAACTTTTGAAGAAGTTCATCAACGAACTTAGAAACGTTGAAAAGGTATTCATCGGCGGAAAAATTGTAGCTGTTGTTAGATAAAACTATGTCTTGCGGCTTTAATATCAATACTTGGTCTTCTCTTTCGAGATCTTCTCCATTAACATCTTTTTTGTATCCTAGTTCTCTCAATTTATCGACGGAGGTTCCTATTTCACAAGGTTTGAAATGTGTAAGCGTCAAATCAGTTGAGTCATATCTAATTGTGCCGTCCTTGTTTACATATAGATCGTACTTCTCTCTTAATAGTCCTTTCTCTATCGGTTCAACATGCTTCAGTTTACCTGTTACTTTTTTAGGAGACTTCAAAAGTTCTGGAAGAACCCTCAATCCGAGATTTCTTTTTGCCTTGTTCATGAGCTCCTTGACCGGTATCTTGGTCTTTTTGCTTCTTGATGTTTCGCCTCCACAGCTTCCACATTTCTCATCTTTAACTTTTTTACTACATTTCCTGCATATCCTTATCGGTTCGGCCTCTTTTCCACAGTAAGGACAGTATGAAAAATGAACCGTCCTGTTGCATTCGGTACAAAAATTATGTATTATTTCCTCATTAACTGTTCCATGCTCCCCATAACTTCTCATAAAGTTACGCATCCTTCCTCCTTCCTCGGATCCACACGGAAAAAGAAAGTGGGGATCTCCTTTTAGAGATCTTCTCTCAGCCTTTTCCGGTCTTCCCATCCTTGCACCTATATACACGGAATCTCTTTTACGTAGTTCAACACCCAAAACATCAGAAATGCCGTCTATAACGCTTTCTTCAAAATCGCTTAAATCTGTCTTTTCCGGTTCCAAAGACCTGTAAAGTATCTTAGAATCTTTTTCAGACAATATTATTTTTTCGTTAGATACTTCGTGCTGAACAAAAAGTTCCTCAAGGGGTTTTTTAGCTGCTTTTCCAAGTTTTATTTTCCCTCCATCATATTCCGCTTTTTCAACTTCTTCATAGAGTTTTTTGAAAAGTTCAAAATTTATACCTGACCAGAAAAACGTCATCCATGGATGTAAGGGAACTTCTAACTCCTCCGATATTTTGATGGCTTCTTCAAAACCAGGTTGTTCAAAAGGCCTTTCAATAAACTCTTCTAAATCAATATCGAGTTTTACGTTGTTTCCTAGTGCGTTTCTTACCTCTTTGGCCCACCACTCCACAACAAAAGGCGAGGGAACAAGATCTTTACCGTTCTCAACGAACTCTCCGAATGGAACAAGAACGTCTCCGAGGAAAAGGATTTTATCGATGCGTTCCATGATTTCCCTGGCTTCCTCTCTGCTGTTTAAACTAAGGACTGTACCATCTTCCAACCTGACAACAGGCCCTTCCAAAGAATCGCAAGGCGTTGAAACGGTTGCTTTTCCAGGGTACTCCATCTTTAACTGCGTTCCAAGAGCCATAAACCTCTCAGTGACTTCCATCGTTGCAGGATGGAAAGAAAGAGCTGCAAGACCTCCTGTCCTAGACCTTCCGTACCTTATCCTGAACCCGCCTCTAACACCTGGAAAAGAAAAGATAGGTCTTCCCGCAACAACGTGTTCCAGAAACTTGTCAGAAGCTTCGTATATTTTTTTAGCTTCTTCTTCCTCATCATCAGAACCGTTACCGTTGTCGGAATGAATTTCGTTTTGTAACTCAAGATAATCCTCCACCCAGGACCAGTTCTCTATTCCGAACTCTTCTCCATAATTTTTCACCCTTTTCTTTATTTTAGGTGCTTTCAAAGGCAGACCATCAAGATATATCAAACACATACCGCCTCTAATCCTGTTGGTATCGACTCTTTCCAAGTCCTTATAACTTGAAACTTCAAGACTTTCAGTTGGAGTCCCCGTGATTTCAACAGGGACGTTTTTGGCTATAAACCGTGTTTCTTTTCTCTCAGGAGTGTACTGTTTTGTCGTAATTCTAGTGAAATAATCCTCAACTTCTACAGCGTATCTTTCTACTTCATCCTCTCTTATCTTAAATCTTTCAAGGCCAACGTTTTTCCTAATATAATCCGCCAACAGAACGGACATCGCAGAAGCGGTTCCTCCCGCAGATCTTATTGGTCCTGCATAAGAAACAGCCAGGTACTCGGACCCATCATCATTCTTTTTAATAAAAGTATCTGATATACCTTCTAACGGCGCTGTAACAATACCTCCTGTCATGTAAGCAAGTCCTACTCTTATGCCCGCATCCACAGCACTTTCAAGCGAATCAAATTCTACAAACTTGCCGCTTGCTATTTCCTTTCCGATTTTGAAAGCTACTCTTTCATCATTTTTACCGTATTCGCTTTCCAGCTCCTCTATCCTGTGCTCAGCACCACAACCATCAAGTTCAGGGTAAAGTGTTGCCGATATTAAACCTAAAGATTTCGCTGCTAAATTCTCGGCAACAGGTATATCAACGTTTTTCTCAGGGTCTTTTCCTTTTGACCTTGCCTTTTCAGCCACTTCATACGCTTTCTCTGTCTTCTTCTCTATATCGTCAAAGTACTGTTTCATTTCTTCTACCAAAAATTAACACCTTGTAATATATTTATAAACACGTTTAAACCTCCTTAACCTTAACATCCCTGGTTTTAAGGTTTACCATAGCTATCTTTCCAGGGTCTGGTTTGTGTCCCATCCTCTTCTGAAAAGAAGTCTGGCTCTGCATTGTCCCTGAAGATATCAAATTTATTCCTTTATAATTTGAAACGTTGAATCCGTGAGTATGGCCCATAACAAATATGTCTGGAATCAAATCTATCACCATATAATCTCTATCTTCGGGGCTCAAAAGGTTGGAACCGTACATAGGTGCAAGATGCCTTCTCTTGATATAATCCACCATACATCTGCAAGGATCCTCATATGCATTCTCCCTTAGATCCGGTATTGAATCTACGTGACCATCAAAAGAATATCCGTGGTATAATAAAACACGGATGCCGCCTGAAGAAAAGCCGTGTATAGTAACTGTTGAAGGGTTGGAAAGAAAGTGTACATTTTCACGTTCATGTAATTCAGAACATACTTTTTTAGGTAGAGGTGGTTGAGGTTCTGCCATTCTTACAACATCGTGGTTTCCGGGTGTAACTATGATTTGTATGTGTTCCGGTATTATATCCACAAATTCCCTGAATTCATCGTACTGTGAATAAATGTCGTGAACGTTCAGATCGTTCTCCTGTCCCGGATAATTTCCTATACCTTCTACTATATCTCCATTCAAAAAAATGTATCCTATCTTGCTCGCAACTCCATTACCAGAGCAAACCCATTCCGCGAACTTCAAAGTTTTGTTTCCAAGGGTGTCCTTTGAACCAAAGTGTAAGTCCGAAAGAAAAGCAGCATAAACTTCTTCATCGACCTCTCCGTAATCCCTTGATAGAGGCACATCAGGTCTTACAACCTCGCTTGCAAAAACTATGTCGTCGCCAACCACTCCTTTAAACCCTGCAACTTCATCCGAAACTATCCATTCTCCTTCATCCTCATCAACAAGAACTTTTGTCATGCCTGTATCATCTTCAACATAAACAATCCAGCGTCCGCTATTAGTTTTGTACTTTCTTGAAACCATTCCTATTATAGAAACATCTTCCCTGTTATTATACCCTTTTAATCTTCCTATTGAAACAGCATCGGATAATTCAACCCTGTTCATCAAAAACTCTTTTAATCTGAAAAACCTGTCATTAAAATACTGTACGAACTCATCAACATCTTTACCCTCTTCTTTCCCCTTAAAACATTTTTCAACGACTACTTCCGTTTCCAAACTATTTTCATAACATTTTTTGTTTCCTCTTATTTCTGAAAGGGATTTTTTATCAATATGATTTATCTCTTTATCTGATTCCAGCATCCTATAAAAATCTCTCTCAGATATGTGATCAATAACGTCAGGACTTACAGTAATACCTTCCTTTAAAAATTTTTTTATCAAGCTGTTTTCTTCCATTAAACAACCTCAGAGATAAAACTTGTTTTTCAGAATATTATCTAATTTTTCCACTATGTTTTTATCAAGATCCACAGATATTTTCCTTGTCCTTCCATATCTTCCTTTAGAAACCACTCTGGCATTTATAACTCCTAACATGTCAAGTTCAGCTATTAAATCGCTCACTCTCCTCTGTGTTAAAGGTTTACTTCCTGCTCTTCTAGCCATATCTTGATAATCTTTATATACATCTCCTGTATGTATCTCACCTTCATCCATATTTATTATAGTATATAAAATTATTTGAGAATGTTTTGGTTGACTTCTAACAGCTTCTACAACCCTGTCCTTTTCAATTTTATCTTGTGCTCTATCAACATGTTTTGTAGTAACTTTTTTTTCGTCTTCTCTTTCAGCAAGTTCCCCTGCCACCCTTAAAAGATCTATAGCTCTTCTTGCATCTCCGTGTTCTGAAGCTGCTAGTGCAGAACATTTTGAAATAACGCCGTTATCAAGAACATCTTCATTAAACCCTTCTTCACATCTCTGTTTAAGAATTCTTTTCAGCTCCATTCCATCGTATGGAGGAAAAATTATTTCTTCCTCTGAAAGAGAACTTTTTACTCTGGCATCTATATAATCAACGAAGTTAAGATCGTTTGAAATTCCTATAAGAGATACTTTCGTGGATTTTAAATCATCATTTACCCTTGTAAGGTTATACAAAAAATCATCTCCTATTTTACGTACAAGCGCATCTATCTCGTCAAGAACTAAAATAACAACCCCTGTTTTATCTTCTAAAGCTTCAAAAAATCTTTCATATACTGCATCTGTAGGTAACCCTGTTGCTGGGACTTCTGCTCCAAGCTCTCTTGCTAATTTTGCTGATAACCTGTATTCTGTATCAGCAACTTTCTTCATTTTACAGTTAATATAAACAACATTTAATTCGCTGGAACCATTTCCAGCTACTTTCATTAATTCTTCGCAAACATGTTTTGTGACAAGTGTTTTTCCTGTCCCTACAGTACCATAAACAAAAACATTTGATGGATCATTTCCTTTAAGACATGGAGCAAGAATTGAAGCTAATTCATCTACTTGTTTATCCCTGTGCAATATATTTTCAGGATGGAAATTAGTGGATAAAACATCTTTATTTTTGAATATAGATTCTCTTTCAAGGTATTCTGTAAATTTCTCCTGAAGTGAACTCATGTTATCAACCGTTGAATTAACATAGAAAAACTAATTTTAAAACAGTTTCCACTTGAAACAAGGTATTACCACACCACCACCCCTCTGTTTCTTATGGAGCTAACATAATAATAACAATATAATATATAACAGTGTTATATTATTGTTATTTCATACCTTTTTCTTTTTTTACAGTTCCATATGAAATCATGGTGTGATACTTTGAATTCATATAACAGCGTTATATTTATAGTATTTTTTTTTTTACTTCACAAAAAATGAATGTATAACTATGTTATGTGAAATAAAATTTGTATAACACTGTTATACTTAGTTAGAGTATCAATACAGGTATAATTATACATGACATCAGTAACGATTTTTTTGCATCTAGACGTGAACATATTAAACCTACACCTGTCGAAATGAAATAAATGCTTACACCTGTATGACCTGTAAAATATATTATCAAGAATAGAAGACATGTAATTATAGTAATTTTTAAAATATTTTCATCTATTTTTTCTAAGATAAATATGAACATGAAAACAATTTTTTTACTTAATAAAAATGTTAAACCTGAGCTAATAAATCCAACTGAAATAATATAAAAAATTTTGATTTTATCCGTCGAATAATTAGAAATAATGAAATCTGCGAGACCTGTCCTACTTCTTAAACTTGTTAAAATGATTATTATAGACGTAATGATATTAGTGGTATTAACAGATCCAAGAGCAGACATGAATTCTAATCTATCTTCAGTATCAAGTACAGTAGCTGTGGAGGAAGGTCCGATACCAGGCAAAACAGAGGAAAATATTCCTGCAACAAACCCTTTGAAACCTCCAACAATGTTTTTTTTATCAGGAAAAAAGAAATCAATTTTTTGAACTGGAAAATCTTCATTAAATTTTTTTATGAGTATAGGGGTCCCGAAAAGACCTGCGAACATAGGCAGAAAAGCTTCAGATGTACCTACAGAATTTATATTAAACACTATTAAACCAACTAGAGAACCTAAAAAAACAGTTATTATCCCTGCTATTATATTTTTACAGCTCAATATTATGTACAGAAGTATTATTACTATCATAAAATTCTGAAAATTTGAAATCTTGTCCAAAAAATAGTTGTAGAATAAATAAAGAGGATACAAAGACAAACAAGTTATTATTACACCTGTTATAGAGCCATAATAAGTTGTAAAAAAAGCTTTTGATCCTTTTCCTTTTACCACGAGCTTTTTACCTGGTAATGTGATCAAAGGAGAATTTTCATCTGGTATCCCTATAAATATAGAAGGACCGTGATTTATCAGGCTATGAGTTATTCCTAGGCCAAGAGCAAACATAATACCATGTACACCTTCTATGGAATAAACCATCAGTATAGAAAAAACCGTGTTGGGATGAACTCCAGGCAAACTACCTGTTATAATGCCCGAAATACAACCTATTAAGACAAAAATAATTGTATAAATGATTTTTTACACATCTCAAAAAAGATCTCCAAATATTTTTTTGTAATAAACAACAAAAAACAGTTTTCCTCATATAATTTTTCTGACCGAATGAAATATAACAGTGTTATATGAAGGTCATGATTAAAAAGTCTGGAGTTAAAATAAACTGGTGATAATTATGTTTAATCCAAAGAACATGGAAAAAATGATGAAGCAGATGGGCATGAAAACAGAAGACTTGGGCGCTAAAAAAGTAGTTGTAGATCTTGGAGACGAAGAAATGGTTTTTAGTGATCCAGAACTTGTAAAAATATCTGTTAAAGGAAAGGACATGTTTCAATTACAGGGAAAGTTTACTAAAAGAGGAAAAGGACCTTCTAAGGAAGATATAGAACTTGTTTCTGAGAAAGCAGGCGTTTCAGAGGATGAAGCAAGAAAAGCTTTGGAATCTCATGACGACCTTACAGACGCTATAATGAGTCTGAAATAATCATTCAACATCTAATATATCTAAAGCAGTAGCGTATGCAGGTCTTGTAACAGATATTCCTACAATCACACCTATAATCGTTGTGATTGCGAAACCTCTTACAGCTCCTGCACCAATAGTCATTACAGGTATCATAGCTCCTATTGTGGATGCTGCTGAAGTGAAAATTATGAAGAAAGCTCTTTTTACTCTCTTCTTTAACGATTTGATCCTTTCCCTAGTCCTTTCATCAGTAATGATAATCTGGTCGTCTACTCCTGTACCTACAGCGGAGATTATACCAGCTATTGCTGCAAGATCCAATCCTGTGGAAAAGTTTATCATACCTATTAAAAACAGAGATACAACAGGAAGCATCAGTACAGTGAAATCGTTTTGTTTGAAACCTGTTATTAGACCTATCAGTGTAGGAGCACCAATTACAAGAACTACTATACCTATACCTCGAGCGGTATCAAAAAGATAAGAACCGTCCGCGAATATCCCTATCATTATGAAAACTTCTGAAAAACCAGTTATTATTATAGGTAACGCGACTTTTGGAGTGTTGTACCTGATAAATATAAGTAATCCCACACCGATTACAGCCAAAAATATGGCTGTCAGCGCAACCCTCATAAATTCCTCTCCAAGAACAGCTGAAACAGTATCTGTTGAAGATATGGATATAGGAACGGGCAAAGCACCCGACTCAAGAACAGATTTAAGAGTGTTCATCTGCTCATAAGCTTCTTCTCTTGTAGGCTCTCCACCACTTATAGATGGTTCAGTTATAACCTGGTCTCTAAACACTGAAGCGACGTTCAAAGACGAAATTACTTCATTATCAAGTATTAATACTAGTTGTGTTCCTTCTAAATAAGTTGTGTCTTCTCCAGGAGACACTCCCCCTGCATCAAAGTTCTGTGCAAGATCTCTGAATCTTTCAGCTGCAGACCTATCAATAGATACTTGGAACTGGAACGGAAAGTTTCCGTTTTGTTCTCTACCAACACCGGACCGGGAAGGATCTATATCAACACCTGTTATGTCTTCTCCTTTATACGCTACTAACCTTAAGTTGTACCTTCCTTCATCCGTTAAGTTAACAAATTCAACTGGCACACTGTATTCAGAACCTTCAACGTCTTTTTCTTCTCCAACACCTATTTCCGTGTTGCCAAGAACTATGGATTCGTTTCTTCCTTCAAGTTCGAATTCAGAACCGCCTAATAATATTAAGTCTCCGTCCTCCGCTTCCATGGAAAGAGACGCTTTAAAAATACCTTCCCTGTCCACAATTTCTCTTAATTCTTCTGTTGTGGCTCCAGCCATCTCCATTTGGATAAAATTCTGGTCAGCGGTCAAACTACTTACTTGACGTATAGTCATGTCTTCAAGACCATATGCATCAACTCTGGTTCTTAAAGTCCTTATGGTCTGTTCTATAGTGCTTTGTCTTTCTTCATAAGGAACATCAGATAGATCCGGCTCTATTAATATCCTTGCACCTCCAGCAAGATCCAAACCTTGTATAACATTAGTATCCAACCTTGTTGTGCCGTCCTCCGCTTCGACATAGTGAGGTCCTATGGCTAATAAAGCACCCATTAAGGCTGTTATAAGCATCCATATTCTCCATTCTTTCAATAATTCTTTGAGCACCATTTATATCTTCCCTTCGTCGTGCATCTTTAATATCGCTGCGTTTCCAAGCCATGTGATAGGCATATCGATTGCTAATCCCATTATCATAACCGCTGCTATCTGATCCAAAACAGGAGAAGTTGATACTAGTAAAAGGATGGTGAACGCGACTATTCCTCCTGAAGACATGGTTGTACCTGTTGCTATCGAATCCCTGATTCTTTCTTTCAGACTTCCCTCTCTCTGTTTTAACACCCTTGTAGATAGAACTATGTCGGTGTCTACTGAATAACCTATAAGCATTAAAAGAGCAGCAAGAGATCCTAAAGTTAGGTTAATACCTATTACATTCATGCCAGCCATTGCAAACATTATCACAGAAACAGCTGATAAAATAACCGCTATAGAAGGCACAAAAGACCTAAAAGCAACGAAAATAGCTGTAGACATAATTAAAAACGCAATGACAACAGCTAACTGTGCTTCAAACAAAAATCCTTCTGAAACCGCAGCCCCCATCGTACTGATACTTATATCTTCAAAATCCTCTATCCCTGCACCTAAAAGGATTTCTTCTATCTCTGAACGGCTTTCGATCTCTGTCTGTGTCTCCAATAAAATCCATCTCTGCTCTCCTCTTGACAACTGTCGCACATTCAAATTTTCAAGTTCTCCTTCAAGAGACTCCGATATCATATCTATTGAAACGTCATCAGGAGCTCTGAACTGCACCTCAGTTCCTCCTGTAAACTCTATTCCCAAACTCACAACATAACCTGTATTTGCATAGGTTATTCCTAAAACAGTAACAGAGAAAACAATTATCGCTAACGGAACTAACATCCATTTTGTGGAGTTATCAAATATATTGCTGGTTCCCTGTTCAAATTTTTCATTGATTTTTTCCCTAAGTTCGGACATACAGTTAAAGAGATTGGTTAACTATTTTAAATCTAACTTGTTAACCCTAAATTTAATGGGTAAAATAGACAAAGGCATAGATTTTTTTAGAAATAATCTTGAACCTAAAAAGGCGGTTTATGGAATAATTCTTTTTGCAATATTTATTCTTGCTCTATGGGTAAGGTTCATCCCTGTCGAAAATATGGAATATATACAAGCTCTAGATCCTTACATGATAACCAGGATGTCCGCTTCAATAGCTGAATCAGGTAGCTTACCAGCTGTAGATGTTTTAAGATATTTCCCTTATTTTAATCCAACTTACATGATAAATGAAGGAACTGTTGTTATACCGGCATTAATGTTTCAGGTCGCAAGACAGTTCGGAACAGACTTTCTAACATGGGCCCAGTTTTATCCCGCATTGATGGGGGCTTTAGCAGTTATTCCTTTATATTTCGTAGGAAAAAAGATGTTTGATAAGAAGGCAGGATTGTTCGCGGCTTTCTTCCTTGCAACGTCTGTAGCGGTTATGCACAGGTCTTCAGCAGGCTGGTTCGGTAAAGAACCTCCAGCTATGTTTTTGATGATCACATCAATATACTTTTTCTTTAAAGCCTGGGATGAAAACAAGTGGTGGCCGGGCATAGTTTCAGGTGTTTTATTAGGTATTTCAGGAACAGCATGGGGAGGAACAAGGTTTCTGTATATGCTTTACCCTATCACAGTTATAGGATTTGTTGCGTTATTACCTATCGTAGGTTCTGTTTTTGTCGCTATATTTGATGGCGAAATGAAAAAGTTAGAGGTTGACAGAGTTTTCAAGGCATTCGCGCCGGTTGCATTGTTAGGTACTCCTATAACGATCATTCTTGATGGTTCTGCCAACACCCTAAGTTTTCCCAATACATACACCTATTTCCACCTTGCTGTTCTTGGTTTTCTAACAGCCAGATACTTTATTGAAAAGTTCGAGTTAGTATCGGAGGACAACGTACCTTATATATCGCATTCTCTGGTATTGATAGGAGGATTAGCTTTGTTATTATCTCCTATTTATTCTCAGACAGTTGCGGACACAACATCCTCCGTTATTAGAAACGCTTTACAGGATTCAACAGGGGTGATAGGAGGTACTGTGGCAGAAAACACGCCTTCCACGATCGACGAGGTTGTAGTTCAACTTGGAGCTTCAATGAGTGGAGAAACATTCCCTATGTTAGAGAACTTCGCTGACTATTTAAGCGGATGGACTTTTGGATTAATAGGGTTTGGAATCCTTTCCGTGTTTTTAATCTGTGTTTTCCTAAGGCATTACTTTGATTTGGAAGAAGTGAGTAAGAACATAGTTGTTGGAGGCGTTTCAATAGCTGTTTCAGCGATATCTTATATTACATATTACGGTTTGGCTGGAGAAGGAATAACCGGGTTTGTACCTGCCATTGTTTTAACCACTATTACTACGTCAGCTGTTTTTTCATACGATTCATTCACAAAAAAAGATTTTGAGCAGTGGAAAGTAGTTGTTTTACTGTTTTGGTTGCTGTTTTTCATCCTCTCCATTTATATCAGTGAATTACTACTTATAGCCGTTCTAGGTGCTTTGCAAGGAGTTTTCTTAGTTTTCCAGGGAGGAGAAAAGATTTCTGTAGAGTTTGAATGGTCGTACCTTATAATCGTGGTGTGGATTACTTCAACGATCTATGGTGCAACGAGAAGATCGAGACTTTTCATACTTACAGGCGCCCCGGTAGCTTTGTTCGCAGGATTAGGGGTTTCCAAATCATTGGATTACGTCAAGAGCTGCAATTTATGGGAAACACTGTCTGAAAAAATAAATAATGACGTTGTGGTGCCGGCATTAACATTAGGGCTAACAATTATTTTACTGGTTGCTATGGTGACTGTGAATGTTGCAGCGGTTAACGTGAGAGCTAATCAGTTAGGAGGATCTCCAGAACAACCGTGGTACGAGGCTTTTGAGTACATGAGAGAAGAAACTCCGGAAGGATCTGTGATGCTTTCATGGTGGGACTATGGTTACTGGACTCAATCCATAGGAGAAAGACCTACGATAGCGGATGGAGGAAACCACGGACACTACTTAAATGAAAATGTTACGGAAAGAGTTAATTATCCTATAGCAGAGTTTTTGTCGTCCAGCGAACCCGAAAACCACACTGACTGGCTTGAAATGTACGGAGCCGACTATATTTTCCTAGATAGCACCATGATAGGGAAATATTCTGCTGTATCTCAGATAGCTCGAAGATCCAACGAGGACTTTCATAGAATGCAGGAACTGAACTGCAAGTTTGATCAGAACACAGGAGCATGCAGAACTTCTCAACTTGAAGACAATACGGTAATACATTATGATATGGGAGGAGAAATGGAACTTCTTTTACCCTTGGATATGATGGAGGAAGAACTACAGTTTACAGCCACACCAATTATGCGGTATGGTGGAGAAACAAGAGAAGTGGCTAATGTTTGTTCTGAACAAGGACTGATAAACTTTGAGGAAGGAGGGTCGACAGGAGGTTTCAACGAAGCGCTCACAGAAACATTCCAGCAAAATAGACCTTTTGGAGGATGTGTTTCCGTGCATCCATACTACGGGCCTTCAAGGCTTGTAATGGTGCCTCCCGCCATAATGGATTCCACTCTTGTGAGGCTGTATTTGATGGATGGCGAAGACATAGATTTTGTTGAAAAAGTGTTTGATAACGGCTATGTAAAGATGTGGGAGATACAGAGGTGAGGCGATTTGTGGACCATATTTATTTCAGTATTAGCAGGGTTCGTCACCACTCTGGTTTTGACCCCTATTTCGATTGATTTTCTAAGGTCTTCAGGGATAGTTGGAAAAGACCAGCAGAAAAAAGGCAAACCTGTTTTACCGACTTCAGGAGGCATTTCAGTTCTTTTTGGATTTATAACCTCCGTGAGCGTGTTTATAGGGTTGAGAACGTTCCTATTCCTCCCTATTGATAATTCTCTTGTTTTGGCTTCACTTTCCTCAGTTATCATAATCGGGTTAATAGGTCTGATGGACGACATACATGTTAAGGAAAAGGCAGAGAAGGTTAAGATGGAAAGCCAATTATCCGTTGGATTCAGAAAGGGATGGGTCAAACCTTTGTTTGTTGTGCCAGCTGCACTTCCACTGATGGTCGTCAGGGCAGGACAGTCCTCCATGGTGTTGCCTTTACTTGGTTCTGTGGACTTCGGGATATTGTATCCTCTTCTACTGATCCCTATCGGGGTAGTGTGCGTTTCCAATGGAACTAATTTGTTAGCAGGTCAAAACGGACTTGAAGCTGGTACAGGAGCTATAGCGCTTTTCTCAATAGGCGTGTTTTCTCTTATCCACAACCAATTTGAAGCCGCGGCATTGTCCCTTTCCATGTCTTTCTGTTTATTGGCCTTCTTAAAATACAACTTTTATCCCGCGAAAATACTTCCCGGTGATTCTTTGACGTTTTCCTTTGGAGCTGTCATTGTTGCTTCGGCAATAATAGGAAACGTTCAGAGGTTCGCAGTTATAGTGTTCATTCCTTGGATAATAGAGGCTTTTCTTAAACTAAGATCGAAATTCAAGGCAAGTTCCCTTGGAAATCTTCAGGAAGACGGATCTCTAAAGTCAAAACATGACAAGATATACTCTTTGAGCCATATTTTTATGAGGATGGAGGGCATGACAGAGAAAAAAATCGTTGTTAGCATGTATTTCGTGGAAACAGCAATCTGTCTTTTGGCTTTTATAATCTTTTTGTAATTCGAGATTAAAAACCAATAATTATGGATAAGTCTAAAAAGGCAAGGATATTTGTCAGCACTTTAGTTATCCTGGCCGGATTTTACTATGTTTTTACCGGGGTTTCTTTTTCAGATGTTTTTCAGGAAATAGCGGGTTTGAACCCTGTTGCAATACTAGCCTTTTTTTCCGTCCAGCTTTTTATCATCCTTCTTATGAGTTATAGGTGGAAGTGTGTGATAGCTGAAAAAGGCGTTGAGCTTAAACTCTGGGATTCCTTTAGGTACTACAATATCTCGTTTTTTGTCAATTTTTTCCTTCCTGCTCGTGCTGGAGACCTTTACAGAGGTTATTTATCATCCAAAAAAGACTTTATCGATTCCTCGTTGATAGTTTTGAAGGAAAGGTTGTTTGACTTGGTAGTGTTGATGTTTTTCTTTTCTATCCTTGTAATAACGATTTTTGAAAGGTTCACGAGTTATCTGATGGTTATTTTTATGGTTTTATCGGCAGGAATTTTTATCTACTTTTTCTTTGAAAAGATAGAGAGAACACCGTTTCTTAACGAAAAATATGTCTTGTTCAGATCTTCTTTTATAGAAGCGGTCAGAACAAGAAGGAAGGTCTTTTATCTGTTGTTAACAGCTTTCACATGGCTGGTGGAAGTTTTAAAAACGTTCATAGTTTTTTATGGACTGGGCATAGAAGCTGATTTGTTTTTGATAGCTTTTTTCACATTTTCTTGGTCGCTTGTTGCTGCCATCCCCGTAAGCCCGTCAGGCCTAGGCTCTTCAGAAGCAGTAACCCTTTTTATTCTTTTATCTTACGGCATTCTAAGAACTGAAGCAGCATCTCTGGTTTTGATGTATAGAGGTCTTTTATTAGCGATGACACTAATTTTTGGAGGGTTTTTCTATGTGAGAGACGTTTTGAAAAACACAGATGTGAAAAAACCCCGGGATCACTCATAAGGGTTTTCAAGTATGTCTACATCGTCTTTGTTGAACGGGAATATGATCTTCAACACTTCTGATACGCCGTCCTCAAGATTTTCGATCTGATGAGGCAGGTTAGACTCGATGAAGTGAGATTCTCCTTCGACAAGCTCGTAAAAATCATCGTCAGATCTCAAATTAATAGCTCCTTTCAAAACATAAAGGATTACGTTAGCCTTTCTGTGTCTTTCAAGCTCTGTCATCTCCCCTAGTTCCACAATAGATTTCTTTATCACGAGGTTCCCGTATTTTTCCTCGTTTTTTATGTCGGTGTTTATTATGAATTCTTCCGCACCCCAAGGAGTGTCTTTTTGACTCATAAAGAAAAGTTAAGTTCAACGATTTTAACTCTTACTAAAGGTATGAAAACTTCGACATGCTCTCGTTGTGGAAACCTTTTCTATCGCTTGTCCACTCAAAAAGATCTCTGTCGTACATCTTAATAAGGAAATTGATTATTTTGGTGCCCACTTCTGAACCATAAAGCTTTTCACCGTTTTTCATCCTTTTTATCAGTTCTTCGTTTTCATACACGTGTTCAACCATCATTCTAACAAACTTTCCTGAAACAGGAGGAACCAATATATTGGTATTAGCCTTGAAAACAGTTTCAGGTCTGTCCGTATTGAATCTAACTGTCATACAGATCGTTTCCTCAATATGGTTCAGTTCTTCCTGCATGCTGCCTGAGTCAGTAAGAGCGGCAAAGCACTTGCCTGATTTAAAGAATTCGTATACATGAGCATGTTTTTTCCAAAGTCCAGTGAATAAAAAGTTTTCATGGTTTTTTTCAAGCCTTTTAATTTTCTTTCTAAGGTCATAAGCGTCCAATGCTTTTTTTGTAGCGTTCATCTCAACAAAGTTCACGTTGAAACCGCTCTCAACCAGCTCAATTACACCTTCTATTATTGCGGAAAACCTTCCGGGCTGCAGGTTCGCTCTTCTGTGTATGTCAACACGTATCCAGTCATCTCTTTTTTCGAGTTCGGGGTATACATCAAAAACAGATTCTTCAGAAGGAGCCATGGTTTTCATCTGTATAGCGTCAACAACCGAGTTTCCCACGACCTCCATGTTTTTTCTTCCACCGGATTCTTCGTGGTAGCCTTCCCTTAAAAGGTGTTGCTTGTTTGTTTCAGTTGGAGGAAAAAGATACTGAGACCCCGCCGAACCGATGAAAGTATTGTACTGCTCTGGAAAAGGCTCATTTCTTTCTATATTCCATTCTCCGTTAAACTGTTCATTTATGAAATCGTTTATAGGGTAAAAATCAGTTGTTTTTGGAGCCATACCTCTCAATCCTGCCTCGTTGTGAGCTGATTTCTGATTAGTTGCAAACATCCAGGCCTGAGGAACTATTCCTGCTGCTAATGTGTCTCCATGAACTATAGGAAGGACTTTTTTGCCCTCATATTTTTTCAGATGCTCTGCGAGTTTCTTAGTTTTTGTCATTATCTCTGCGGTTTTCTGGCTTAAACCACCTCTAATATTCAGATTAGCTCCTAAATTATCATTAAGACCGTATTCCTCCATTCCGTGACTTAAAAGTTCGTCGTAATGCTGCCCCGTGTGTATGACAAAAGAAGGAACATCAAAGTTTTTCGCTGCTTCCATCAAAGGAGCTTGTTTGTAGAAGTCAGGTTTTGTAGATGTTACAATCGCTAAAACAAAATCTCCTTTTTCCATCTGTCTACTGATAAATTCTTCATGTATCTCCATTCCTTTTTCCATTTTACCACTCAGTTGCCTAAATCTTTCCAGTCTCCCTCGTAAAGATATCCTTTTAGAAGATCTTTTTCGGAGAGTTCCTCGAAAATCGTTTCGATAGCCACTTTTTCGGTTTTTTTATCCTCGATTCTCCTAATGATGGACGGTTCTATGAGATAGAAACCCGCATTTATCAGCTTTGTGGATGCTTCTTCTGGTTTTTCTTTGAAACCCACTACTTTGTTTCCCTTCATGTTAACTACTCCGTAGCTTGAAGTATCATCTATTGTAGTTAACGCCATTGTAGCTTCAGGGTGGTTCTTCCTGTGTATTTTAAGCATGTCCTCGACATCTATATGGCAAATAACATCGCCGTTCGTGAGAATAAAAGTGTCTTTTAAATGTTCTCCGAGCTTTCTAAGGCAGCCAGCAGTCCCCAGAGGCTCATCCTCAACCGAGTAACGGATATCTAATTTGAATTTGCTTTCATCTATGTTCTCACTCATCTTTTCGGCGTCCTGATTGGTTGCGATGTAAACCGTTTCAACACCGTATTTTTCCAGATGCCTAAGTTTTTCTTCGATTATCTTGGTGTTATCGAATTTTTTGATGCATGCAGGCGTTTCCTCACTCCCTCCACAAAGAATAACTGCTTTTTCAACCATTTTGCTTTTGAAGTGTTTTTTTAGGAAAGTCTCAATCGCTCTGGATCGGTTATCCATCTTTTTCTTCTCTTTCTCTCTGTCTATTCTGTCTACAAGATCCTCATCCAGAGTTAGGGAAATCCTTTTTCTTGCCATTATTATCAAGTAATAAGAATAGAGGATTTTAATAGATTAAGGTATTACAATCATAATACTAAAGAAAGTTTTTAAATGAGGGAATTTCTTCAATGAACCGAGAAAAAGCGTTATTCATAAACCATATACATACCGAAGAATCTGATAAAAGGATGTCTGAAAATACAGGTATATGGAACTATGGAGACTTTAATCATTCCGCAGACCCTCTTAAAATAATTGAAAAGCTTCCGGAAAATATAGATGTGGTTTTCAACCTTACAGAGCACTGGAAAAGCAGCATTGAAAAATACAAAAAAATGGAGGAAAGGATTAAAGAGAAGGGAGGGTCGTTCGAGTTCTATGACAGGCACGTCACCTTAGAATTAGACGGGAAAAGAGCGGTTATTATAAACTCTGTAGAGTTATCCGTGGAGAACAACAACTTTCACTTTATGCTGTGCGGAATGCCCTTAAAAGAGGACAAAAACTTTTTCCAGCTATCCTTTGAAGAACTTATGCAAGAAGCGGAAAAAGCAGAGTTCGCGGCCCCTGCGCATCCCTTCACACCTCACTATAAAATCCCTGATGAAATGCTTAACAAGTTTTATAGAGAGTCAAAAAATAGAGGTATTCCGACATTTATAGGGTTTTCATGCGGTTATACCAAGTTTTTTAACAGGTTGTCACATGGAAAATACAGGAGAACCCACGATTTTATCAACGGAACGATTAAAATGAGGTTCAAAGAGGTTTTTAACGGCTTGAATCCTAATAAAAAACCTGAAAACTTGATTTCGTTATCAGAAAAGTACGAAGTACCCATAGTTTCTGAAATGGATGTTCACAGCATATTGCCTGAAAAATTGAATGGAGCAGGAGTTATAGGAAAAGAGGTCATTGACGAACTTTTTGAAGGTGAGATAAACCCTGAGAAAATTTTGAACGATGAAATACTTTTATGGGAAAATGTTAGAGAAGGATTGACTTGGAAACAGTTTTTTGAAACATTTCCTGGAATTCTGCCTTTTTACCAGAACAATATTTACAGACGTTTTCTACCTTACACTAGAGAGGAGTTTAGGAAAAAGTTCTATGACTCCTGTGAATCCCTTGAGAACATTTCTTCCGAGAAGATAATCGAAAATTCCAGGGAATCTCACCGTCTTCTGGAAAAAATTCTCTGAACTGATTTATCAATTTTTGTACCAAATCTTTGTTAGTGAAACCCGAAAAAATTTTTGAGAAGATAGAAAAAGGAGATCACGTCCTTTTTAACGATAAGAAAAAACCGCTCAAGGTTTTGGAAAAATCAGGGAAAAAAGCGTTGTTGGAAGGCCCTAGAGGAGGCATTTACCAGATATTTATGTCCGAAAGAGGTTTGATGGCTTCAAAAAAAGGTTCTAGAAGGTTTTCAAAGGACGTGAAAGAGCTGAGAAAAACAGGAAGGTGGGATAAAACTTCAGAAAACCGTTGGAAACATACGGGTACAGAAGCTTCAATCGAACTTGTTAAAAGAGAAACAGGTTTTTGGGATGTAGAAGTTGTCGGGTTTAAACCGAACATAGAGCTCCCGGGATACGGTTTTACCGACAAGAAGTTTGCATTGGAAGAGATCGACAATATAATAAGCAAACATCCGGAAGGGAAGTAATTCTTTCCACTTGTTAACCCTTTTTCATGTTCGGGTGAAAAACTTAAAGATTGGCAGTTAATATAGAAAAGTTGATAATTATGTCTTTCAAGCCCAGAAAAATACAGTCGGAGATATCAGAGTACTGGAAGGAGAACAACATAGTTGAAAAAGTGAGGAAGTCTACGGAAGGAAACGAAGAGTTCATCCTTATAGATGGCCCCCCATATCTTAACGGAGCACCGCATGTAGGACATATGCAGGGAAAGGTCATAAAAGATGTTATGCTGAGGTTTAGGCAGATGCAAGGGTTCGATGTTTGGGATCAGGCCGGTTTCGACACTCATGGTTTGCCAAATGAGCTTGCTACGGAAGAAGAGCTAGGAATAGAAGACAAAAACGAGATAGGTAAATCCATATCTCCGGAAGAATTTATAAAGCAGTGCAGAAAAAGAGCGACTTCAGCTCAGGATTTGTGGATAGGGGTTATGGAAGACCTAGCTATATGGCAAGATTTCAGGGATCCCTACCTTACTTTCTCTAATGATTATATAGAAAGCGAGTGGTGGCTTGTAAAAGAAGCCTATCGTCAAAACTTGCTTTTCCAAGCTAAAAAACCTATTCATTGGTGTCCTAGATGTCAGACTTCTCTTTCAGGGTATGAGGTAACTGACGAGTACAGAGAAGTGGACGACACCGCGATATTCGTAAAGTTCCCGCTTGAGAACAGGGAGGAAAAACTTGTGATATGGACAACCACTCCATGGACCGTGCCTGCCAACATGGTGGTCTTTGTAAATCCCGATTTCGATTATTCGATAGTGAAAGTAGATGGAGAAAAAATAATAATAGCAACGCAGCTTGTTGAAAGAGTTATGGAACAAGCAGGTTATGAGGAAGAAGAATACGAGGTTTTGGAAAGTTTTGAAGGTTTGCAGCTACAGGGCAAAAAATATCGCCATCCCTTCATAGACGAGATACCAAGGCAGAAAGAGCTTGACAAGGAAGGAAAGGTTCACAGGGTACACGTATCGGAGGAACTTGTTACTTTAGAAGAAGGTACCGGTCTCGTACATGCTGCTTCAGGACACGGACAGGAAGACTATGAAGAGGCTATGAAGTTAGGTATTCCTGTTTACTCTCCTGTTGACAAAGAAGGGATATATACGGAAGAAGCAGGTATCTTTAAGGATAAGATGGTTTTCGAAGCTGAAGACGATATTAACAGCAGACTTCAGGAAAAAGGCCTGATGTTCCACTCCGAAAAGTACAGTCACGAGTATCCTCACTGCTGGAGATGCAAGACTAAGCTGGTTTACAGGGCCGAAAAACAGTGGTTCATCGAAAACAAGGAGACAAAAAGAAGGATTCTGGAAGAAACCGAAAAAGTTGAATGGGTTCCGGAACACGTGAGGAAGAGGTTCAAGAACTTCGTAGAAAAAAGCCCTGACTGGTGCATATCCAGACAAAATTACTGGGGAGCGCCCGTACCCGTATGGATTTGTGAAGACTGTGGGGATGAAGAAGTTGTCGGAAGCTTTGAAGAGCTTGAAAAAAAGTCAGGAGAACTTCCCGAAGACTTTGATCCTCACAAGCACGTTGTCGATAAAATAAAGTGGGAATGCGAATGTGGAGGAACGTTTGAAAGAGTTGAGGACATCCTTGACGTCTGGTTTGATTCCGGGTGCGCACCCTTTGCTTCGATGCACTATCCTTTTGAAGACGTGCCGGAGGACAGGTTCCCAGTTGATTTTATAACGGAAGCTTCGGACCAGATAAGAGGATGGTTTTATTCGTTAATGTTTTGCGGGATACTGGGATTCGACTCCAGGCAGTTTGAAAAAGTGCTTTTTCAGGCTCACGTGCTTGACGAGGAAGGTAAAAAGATGTCAAAATCTCTTGGGAACGTTGTGGACCCCGTGGAACAGGTCGAAAAATACGGTTCCGACATACCTCGTTTTTACTCCATGTGGGTAGCCGCTCCATGGGAACAGACAAAGTACGATGAGAAGGAGATAGAGGACGAGATATACAGGATGTTTTCCGTATTTTACAACACCAAGGAGTTTTTGGATACATACGCTGATATTGATGAAGTGGAAAAAGTAGAGGAACTAAAGGAAGAAGACAGATGGATGCTTTCAAAATTGAACCATCTGGTGGAAAGCGTAGCCGAGAACATGGAAAACTCCAAGTTCCATCAAGTTACAAGAGAACTGGAGAAGTTCATACTTGAAGATCTTTCAAGATGGTACGTAAAATCTGTGAGGCCAAGGGTCAAGAGAGGAGACGAAGCAGCGACTTGGACATTGATGAAAACCGTGAAAAAAACAAATCTTCTTCTAGCTCCCTTAGCTCCTTACACATCTGAAAAAGTATATCAGGAGCTTGGAGGAGAAAAAGAATCTGTGCACATGGAAGAGTACCCTATAACAGAGGAAAGTTTTTTGGACAAAAAACTTGAAGAATCGATGGAGATAGCCAGAGAAATAGTGGAAAAAGCGATAAAGATAAGGGACGAGAAACAGTACAGCCTCAGATGGCCCGCCAAAGAGATAATAATATCTGCTGATGATGAAGTCAAATACGCTTTACAGGAAATGCAACACATAATAAAGGAGATGGCTAACGTCGAATCTTTCAAATTTGGAGAAGTATCAACTTCTTTAAAAGCAGAGCCAGATTATTCAAGTATAGGTCCCAAGTTCGGTAAGAAAGCTGAAAAGGTCGCTGACATGGTCAGAAAACTCGATCATGACAATTTGGAACAACTGACAGACACGGGCACCATCAGAATAGAAGGATTTGAGATAGGAGAGGAAGACGTCAAGATAACTAAAAAAACATCTAAGAACGTAAAGGGCAAGGAGTTCGAAGGAGGAAGGATATTTTTGGATCTTAACATGACCGAAAAAATCAAGGACATGGCCTTCGTCAGCGAAGTTATAAGAGCGATACAGCAGAAAAGAAAGGAGGAGGATCTTGATGTATCTGACAGAGTTGACCTGTCTTTTGACGGAGATTTCAACCCGCTTAAATCTAACGAGGAAACATTGAGAGAGAGGATAAATTTAAATGACATCGACTATGGCAAAGACCATTATAAATATGGAGGAGAAGTAGAGTTTAAGGGAAGAAACATAAGTTTTTCTTTTTCCGAACCCGTTTAGTAGGGAGGTGTTTCGCTATGAATGAACTAGAACTTTTTATTGAACAGAACGATATCGATGCCGAAGTAATAGAATTAAAAGGCAAGACTAACACTGTGTCACAGGCAGCCAGCTCTTTGAGAACAGACAAGAAAAACATAATAAAGAGTTTGGTTATAGAGGCAGGCGAAGAAAAAATCGTGACTGTTTTAAGAGGAGATAAGAGAGCTGATTTTGAAAAAATCGCTGAAGAGTTCGAAGTAGAAAATGTTGAAATGGCTTCAAGGGAAGAAGTAAGGAGGGTAACAGGTTACGATGTAGGAGAGGTACCTCCTGTGGGCACAGGCCTGAAAAAAGTCGTTGATAAAGACATTCTTGATAGAGAGGTTGTTTATGGTGGAGGCGGCGGAAGAAAGAAGATGATAAAGATAGACCCAAGGTTTATTGTAGATGAGGAAACAATTGTTTCAAAGATTAGCGAGGATTGAAAATGTACGAGGAAGCAGTAGACTATTTAAATGAATTAACGGAAGAAGACAGAGTGCTAGTGGTTAACCACTGGGATATGGATGGTTCTTGTTCAGCGGCCATAATCTCAAAAATTCTTGAAGAGGTTAGAGGAAAGGGAGCAGATTTCGTAAAAGTTCCTGAGGGAAGGAAACATTTTATAGGAGAAGAAACCGAGAATCTGGTAAAAAGGAAGGATCTTAACAAGTTGATAGTTCTGGACATAAGTGTTCCGGCTCAAAGAGTATCTGAACTATCCGAAAAATTAGGTGTAGATGTTCTTGTTATAGATCACCACGATTTTGACAGGGATCCTGATAAAGGTATCCTTGTAAACCCTAGAAAGCAAAATCCAAGGATATATATTCCTGCATCCAAACTCTGCAATGATATTTCAAAGAGGTTTGGGATGGATTTTGACTGGATAGCGGGACTAGGAATAATACAAGACTTTGGTGTTAACCAGGCAATGGGACTGTTTGAGAAGCTTAAACGACTATACCCGAAATATTTTCCGTCAAACCTCAGCCAATACAATCTAGCTAAGAACTGTAGGTATGGTACATACAGTTCTGTTATGAATGTCAAACCGTATAAGGACACTAACAGGTGTTCGAACCTTGCTTTCAGGGTTTTAACAGAATCAAGAGGGCTAAAGTATATTGAAAGCCATGAATGTTATAAGGAACTGTATGAGTGCTATGAAAATGTGAGCGAAGAGATTGAAAACATAAAAAAGAATTTTGAGGAGAACAAAGAAGTTTTCGATGACAAAAAACTTGTTTTCTTCACTTTCGAATCTCCTTACCACATCAATTCTTCTCTTGCAACACAGATATCCGTTGAGGAAGAGGAGTGGGCGTTCATCACTTTCAGGGTTTTCAATGGAAATGTCAATGTTTCATCGAGATGCCAGTCTGGCAGAGTAGATCTAGGCAAAATACTGAAAAAAGCATTAACACCTGATATATCGGAGGATGCAGAAGCAGGAGGCCACAGAAAAGCCGCAGGCGCTTCTTTGTATAAAAAAAATCTCTTAAAATTTAAGGAAAACATTTTGAAGGAGATGCCGGACACCGAATAGGACCAAGGTTAATATATTAAGGATGGGAAACAAACTTTTTTCTGATGAAGAGACTAGAGATAACAGTTCCAAAGAAAAAAACGGAACATATAGAGAGCATAGTAAAGGATTTCTGTGATGATGTTACGTATAACAATGTTGAGAAGGATAACGGCGACTTTGTACAGTTTCAGGTAGTCGTGAAACCTGAATATATTGACGAACTTATAGAGAAAGTCAGGCACGTGAAGGAGATTAAATCCGGAGAACTAACTATAGATATCTTGGAGGAGTCCGCAAAGATCAAAAAAGGAAGGAAGATGGAGCACGTGTCTTCTAAAATGTCAACACAGGAGATGTATTCAAAGGCGTTGTCTTTTACAAAGTTCGACATAGTTTCTTGGATTTTGATAATGTTATCAGCAGGAATAGCTGTTTTCGGAATCATGCTCGAAAACGTCATGGTCGTGGTAGGAGCGATGGTTATAGCGCCACTTATAGGGCCTTTTATTTCCACTTCCTTCGGGTTTGTCATAGGAGACAGAAGGATAATTAAGGATAGCTTTCTTAATGCGGTTTTTGGAGTGTTCTTGGCATTAGCTGTGGCGTTCATAATCCCAAAACCAGGGTTTCAAGAACCTAACTCTTTGATGATTTTGATAGCGAATCCCACTCTCATAATGGTTCCTCTTTCTCTTTTTGTAGGTTCCGCATCGGCCTTGACATTCGTATCAGGTAATAAAGAACAACTTGCTGGAGTGGCCGTAGCTATAGCATTAGTTCCTCCAGCAGCCACATCAGGAATTTCTTTATCTATAGGAGCGATGTCGACTTTTTTGAACTCCCTTGTCGTTATACTGACCAACATGTCTGCATTGATACTGGCAGGGTCGGTGACTTTTAAGGTGTTGGGAGTTTCCCCCTCCACTTATTACAGAAAAAAAGTGTCTCAAAAAAAGCTTAGACAGGCGATAATGATATCTGCTTTTTCGATGATATTTATAACTGCTTTTCTGGGTTATTTGACGGTTCAAAACATTAGAACCACGAATATTAACACGGAGATGGAGTCCATAATAGACTCAAACTTTGCTGGGAACATACTGTCGAAAGAGATAACTATATCGGAGCAGCAGGTTCACATAGAGATTGTTGCAATAAACCCTGATGTGAATTTAAAAAGCTTGAAAGAGGAGCTGAGAGCCTCCACTAGTAGAGACGTATCGGTTGATTTGATAGCTGTTCAGGCAGAAGAGGTTAAGGAGTGAACTAATTTTTCTTTAACAGGTATACCTTGTGGTCTTTTTCGAAAGGTTCTAACGTTTTTTCCCAAACAATTTCGAAATTTTCCGAAAGTTTTTTCTCCTGCTCCTTAAATATTTCTTGTTTTGATTTCGATGAGGATATGGATCTGGATTTTATGGCAAGGATGCCTACTCCGCTTTCCTTAAGAAAAGCATCGCAGTTTTTTAGAAAGATTTTCGCCTGATCGGGCTGCGCAACATCTTGAAATACAAGGTCAACATTATCAACTATGTCATTGTATTCTCCGGGTTTCCTTGCATCTCCTAAAATCGGGCAAAGATTATCACGGTTTTTTGAAGTTCTCAACAAATCGTTTACGACTTTATTGGAGTACTCCACCCCGAATACGATGCCTTCCTCTACTATGTCCGATACATGGGATACTGTTGTTCCCGAAGCAGCTCCAAGGTAAAGCACCTTTGAATCCTTTTTTAGACCTGTTTTAGGGATTTTTTTGGTTATCGCCGCCCCTAGTTTCGATTTTCTTGGATCCCACTCTCTCATCTCGCCTATATTGGTCTCTACAAGTTCTTCAGTGTATACTTTCTCTCCTTTTACAAGGTTCTTCGTGTATATCTTTTTGCCTTTTCTCCAAACATTGGGATGTATCTCTTTCATTTTACTTGTCCCTCAATTCTCTGAACTTTTTTTCTACCTGTTCACGGTAAGAAACTCCTTTGAAATCGCCGTTGTACATGTCAAGTCTAGCGGCTAATGTGAGTTTGTTAGCCAAATACCTGGCCATTTTACCTCTTTTTCCCTCTGGCAATGCGCTTATCGTAGGGTGTAGGAAAAGAATACCGTGTTTTGGAGCTGAACCCTTCCCTTCCATGTGTCTGAAAAGCGCTTTTTCTGCTCCAAGTACCTGAACTGTAGACGAGGGCATCCTAGCAAGTTTTTTCAAAGAACCAGCTTCAGAGACCGTTTTTGCTGCTAGCAACGGACCCGCGACCGATGAAGTATTGGGCATCAGTTCTTCTGCAAGCGATTCGATGTACATAGTTAAACTCCTTTTTTCTTCATCCAATATTTTAACGGTGTTTACAAACGTCTTTAACTGGTCAAGATCTCTATCATCCATTTTGAAACCCGTTGTTTCTTCTATGTTTTTCTGTTCCATTAGAGGCTCTCTTTCAAAATTTTCGTAGACGTCTTCGAGAAATTCCTTGTTCCCCTCTGAAATCTGATCCAGCTCAGGAAAATATAGGGAATACCATGCCTTTAATCTCTCGAAAGACCTGTTAAATTGTTTTTCGAGCTCTGTAAGTCTTCTAACAGCCTGTATCAAAACTTGATCGTGTTCTTGATCTTCCTTTAATTTTGACCTGGTTTTTTCCGTGGCTACTTTTTTCATCAAATCGTATACCTTTTTTCTGTTGTCCACCAAACCTGTTTTTTTACCGGCTTCGAACGCATCTATTTGGATTCTTTCCATCTTGCCGTGTTTCTCCGCAAGCTCTTTTTCCTCGGAAGTAACACAAGAAATTTTTTTGGCGATCTCCACGGCTTTACCTGAAAACTCTCTGTAATCGATAATTTCTCCTTCTTCTAAGACGAAGACCCCTAGAACGTTTTTTGCCAGCTTCTTCATAAAAGGAGTCTTTCAACTCCCATCTTTTTCAACTTACTGTTTGTACTTGTGAACCGGTCTACCGATTAAATCTTCTGCAGCCTCCATCACAGCTTCAGAGATAGAGGGATGCGGATGCACGGTCATCTCAATGTCTTCAACAAGACAACCCATTTCTATACCTAGACTGAGTTCCGATATCAGTTCAGAGGCTTCAGGACCGCAGATAGTTGCTCCAAGAAGGGTTTTGTTTTCTTTGTCCGCAATAAGCTTTACGAAACCTTTTTTGTAATCCATGGTCATGGCTCTTCCGTTAGCAGCCATCGAAAAACTGCCTGTTTCAACCTCAAATCCTTTTTCAACAGCATTTTTCTCCGATAATCCTGTCGTGGCAACTTCTGGATCTGTGTAAACAACTGATGGAACCGCTTGCCTAGTTGAAAAAGCTGTTTTTCCTGAAATAGTTTTTGCAGCTACTTTTCCTTCATGCATAGCAACATGTGCAAGCATAGGTTGCCCTGCAACATCTCCTATCGCGAAAATATCAGGGTTTGATGTCTTCATCACATCATCAGTTTCTATGAATCCTTTATCGTTTTTTTCAACATTCGCATGCTCCAGACCGATATTTTCTGTTCTTGGAGTTCTACCAACAGCCACAAGAACCTTATCGGCAACATACTCGGATTTGCTTGTTTTAACCTTGATTTCGGACTCTTTTTCGACAGCTTCCTCGGCTTTTTCGCCCGTGATTATTTTCATCCCGAGTTCTTCAGCTCTTCTCTCAACCACTTTTGCGGCTTGTGAGTCCATGTTTGGAAGAATGTTTTTGGAGGCCTCTATAACGGTCACTTCTGAACCAAGTTTTTGGTAAACTGTTCCAAGCTCCATACCTATGTAGCCCCCACCGATGACCAGAAGTTTTTCTGGGATCTCTTCTAGCTTTAAAGCCTGTTTAGAATCTATTATCCCCTTTTTTGAGAACTCAAATCCCGGTATCTCTAAGGGTTTTGAACCTGTGGCGATGATGCATTTGTTAAATTTTAAAGTTTTCGAAGCTTCATCTGTGTTGATATGGACTTCTTTACTGCTTGTAAGCTTCGCCCTTCCTTCTATTATTTCTACGTCGTTTTTTTCCTCCAGCAGCTTCACACCTGAAGTAAGTTTGTTAACGACGTTTTCTTTCCACTCCTGTAATTCTTTTGAACTGACCTCTATATCTGTTTTTAAGCATTCAAGTTCCTTTATCTCTTCTAAAGTTTTTGCAACGTGTATAAGTGCTTTAGAAGGTATGCATCCATCGTTTAAACATACGCCTCCTATCTTGTTTTCTTCTACAAGTGTTACATCTTTTCCGAGTTGAGCTAATTTTATGGCTGCAACGTATCCTCCAGGACCTGCTCCGATGACAACAACGTCAGCGGACTCTTTTATGTTTCCAACTACCATTTTTAGGCCTCAGTCATCTATAAGAAGTAATTCAGAGTCTTCCAAGTGTTTTGATACGAACTCTATGAACTTTGCGGCGTATGCCCCGTCCACAGCTCTGTGGTCAAAGGTTAAAGAAAGTGGCAGAACTTTCTCCACTCTGATGTCTCCGTTTACTACAACAGGTTTTTCTTTTACTCGTCCTATGCCAAGTATTCCGACATCAGGGTAATTTATGAGAGGTGTACCGTACTCTCCGCCTATGCTTCCCCAGTTGGTGATGGTGAAACTACTTCCTCTGATTTCTTCTAGTTTTAAATCGCTGTTTCTGGCTTTTTCAGCCTTTTCGTTTATTGCTTTTCCTAGTTCGAGAATTGTTTTGTTGTCGGCTTCTTTCACAACAGGAACTTTCAATCCCTGATCCGTCGCAACTGCAACTCCGAGATTGTAATACTTTTTCTTTATTATTTCTCCTTTTTCCTCATCAAAAGAAGCGTTCATGTAAGGGTAATTCATCAGACCGCCTATTACAGCTTTTGCGATGAAAGGAGTGAGAGTGAGTTTAACTCCGCGCTCCTTTGCAAGTTTTTTCTTTCTATCTTTTATTCTCCAGAGTTCCGAAACAACTACGTCTCTGGTAACAGTTACGTGAGGAGCCGTGTACTTTGATTCAACAAGGTTTTTGGTTATGGCTCTTCTTACGCTTGATATGTCTTCTTTTTCTATTTCTCCGTAGTTTTCAAAACTGTATTCCTCTAGACTTGGTTCCCGGAATTCTACTTTTCCAACAGGAGAATCGCTGACTTTTTCCCTCACAACCTTTCCTTTTTCCTCCGTCAGATCTTCAAGATAACTGTCAATGTCTTCTTTCAAAATTCTTCCGCCGGGGCCTGTTCCTTCAACGTCGTGTATATCCACATGCTTGTTCTTAGCGTATTTTCTTGTTGAGGGAGCGGCGAGAACCCTTTCAGGTTCCTTCTTTTCTACTTCCTTTACTGTTTCTTTCTGCGTTACATCTTCGGTTTCTAGAAACATGTCCACGTCTTTTTTCTTTATGACTCCATCAGAGTTTATTTTTGAGAGGTCAACGCCTTTTTCCTCCGCATACTTTCTTGTGCGTGGCATCGCCTTGATATCAGCGCTTTCAGGTTCCTGCTGTTTTTCCTGAACTTTTTCAGGTTCTTCTTTAACGGTTTTTTCTTCCTCCTCAGGACTTTCAAGCGTCAGTATGACTTCCCCTACTTTGATGATATCTCCTTCTTCTGCCTTCAATTCTCCTATTGATCCCTTTTTTGGAGAGGGCACATCTACAACTGCCTTGTCTGTTTCCACCTCAGCGACAGTTTGATCTTCATCGACCTGCTCTCCTTCTGAAACAGTCCATTCTATTAGTTTTCCTTCTCTTATTCCTTCTCCCACATCCGGGAATCTGAATTCCTCTACCATTTTTCAACACCTAGAAATCTAGGGATTCCTCCATCCTTCTTTTTATATCCTCCTTATTAGGCATGTAAACGTCTTCATGTTGATAAAGAGGATAAGGGATATCAAAACCTGTTATACGTTTAATAGGAGATTTTAAACTTAGAATAGCTTCTTCGGATACGATAGCCGAGATTTCCGAGGCCATGCTAGCTGTCCTCGGTTCTTCAGAAACCACCACAAGTCTTCCCGTTTTTCTTACGGATTCCAAAATCGTTTCTTGATCCAGAGGATTGATGGTTCTAGGATCTATCATTTCTACCGTTACATCTCTCTTTTCTTCAATTTCTTTCACTGCATCGATGGTTTCTCTAAACATGGCTCCCCAGGACACTATTGTGATGTCTTCACCGGTCTTCACAACATTGGCATCACCTAGAGGGGTTTTTGACTCTTTTACTTCTTCTCTGAATGCACGGTAAATCTTTTTAGGTTCCATGAAGAGAACAGGATCGGGGTCTTCTATCGCCTCTCTTAAAAGGTTTTTAGCATCAGAAGGGTTGGAAGGTATGACCACCTTAAGCCCAGCTATATGGCTGTAAATAGCTTCTTGAGATTCTGAATGGTGTTCTAATGCTTCAATGCCTCCTCCGTAAGGCGCTCTTATAACCATAGGTATATTGATATCTCCTTTTGTTCTCATCCTCATCCTTGATATGTGCTGTTTTATATGGTGGAACGCCTGAGGGATAAAACCTGAAAACTGTATTTCAGCTACCGGTCTTAAACCGTTTATGGCCATCCCTGTAGCTGTTCCTAATATGCCTGCTTCATCCAGAGGAGTGTCCATGACTCTTTCTTCCCCATATTTATCTTGAAGTCCGTCCGTAGCACGGAAAACACCGCCGTTTACACCTACGTCTTCTCCAAGAACAACTATGTCATCGTTTTTTTCCATTTGTTCGTCCAGCGTGTTTCTTATGGCTTCAACTATATTCATCTTTTCCATCAGTTACCACCCCTCTCTCTTTCCTTAGCGACTTCCAGCTGTTTTTTCAACATATCGGGAACCTCTTCAAACACGTTTTGGAACATCTCCTCTTTTTCAGGAGAATCCATCTCAAGAGCTTTTTCAACGTGTTTCTCAATGTCTTTCTCTATTTCATCATGAATCTCCTGTTTTTTGTCCTCATCTAACAGCCCTTTATTCATCAGATACGTCTCAAAACGCTTTATAGGGTCTTTTTCTTTCCATTCTTTGACCTCTTCATCGCTTCTGTATCTTGAAGGGTTGTCGGATGTTGTGTGAACTCCTAATCGGTATGTTAACGCTTCTATCATAGTTGGTCCTTCTCCTCCACGAGCTCTTTCAGCAGCATCCTTTACAACTTTATAATTCGCAAGCACGTCGTTTCCATCTACTTGCACTCCTTTTATGCCGTAGGCTTTCGCTTTCTGTGCAAGGGTTTCCGAAGCTGTCTGCTTTTCTCTTGGAGTTGATATAGCGTAACGGTTGTTCTGGTTGAAAAAGATTACGGGCGCTTCATATACTCCTGCGAAGTTGAGGGCGCCGTGAAAGTCTCCCTGAGATGTAGCGCCGTCACCAAAAAAGGTTATTGCGATCTCATCTTCTTCTTTTATGTTTGACGCCATTGCTATCCCTGTTGCGTGCAGAGTCTGTGATGCGATGGGGATAGAAACAGGAAGGTTATGAGTGTCTTCTACTTTGTTGCCATAAGCATCTCCCATAAAATATCTGAAAAGCTTAACAGGGGACATACCTCTTGATAGTGCAAAAGCTGCTTCTCTGAAGGAAGGAACGAACCAGTCACTTTCTTTTAATGCATGAGCAGCGCCGACCTGACAACCTTCTTCTCCTTTTACAGGAGCATATGTTCCTGCATCTCCTCTTCTTTGTATTTTGAAAGCTTTTTTGTCCAGAATCCTGGCATATACCATGTCCTTGTACATCTGGACGAGCTTTTCTTCAGGAAGATCTGGCTCGAGTTCTTCATCCACGTTTCCTTCTTTATCTAGTATTTGTATGTGCTTTATTCCTTCCTTTATTTCTTTTACTGGCATGATTTGATCATCTCCATTTAAAGCCCGAAACCGATTGAAGGGCTCTAGAATTATTAATGGGGGTCGTTAAATAATATTTTTTGGCCACGGGAACTGCTTTGTTACAACGGCTGCTCGATAACCTGTTTTAATGTCTTAACAGTGATAAAACGGTATTTTTGTAGGTCTTCTACAGTGAACTGAAACTCCTCCGAGGTCTCCGCCAAACAACAATCTTTGACAAGAGTCACCGAATAACCCCTGTTGTATGCGGATTCCACGCATTCCCTTACACCGGCATTTATGGCTAATCCTGCTATGTAGAGGTGCTCAACACTCATATCTATGAAGAAATCGTCGACATATGTTTCGATGAAAGGATCCCACCCCTTTCTTCCAAAAATTTCTATGCCTTCTTCCATAGGTATCTCATCGATTATATCGGATCTCAGGTTGTTTCTGGGAAATACATCCTCTTCTTCGTTGTCACCGTACTTCTTCGTATATGCTATAGGCGACTGATTTTTGATTGCTTCATGAACCAAAGTCTTGGCTTTTTTTTCCACTATACTGGTTCTTCCAAGGTAATAAACCGATGATTCGTCCTTCCACTCGTTCTGAAAATCTACCAAAAGCAAACCTGAATTTGAGGCCCACATAGAAAATAGGTTTGTGGCGGAGTATAATAATATTTTACCCTCCTGAACGGAACAAAATAAACAAATGTAAACCGCTTAAGGAAGCCTCCAAAACCTTTTTAAAGGTGTGGAAGGTACTTTATGGTAGATTTAAGATGGTTAATACTGAGGCCACGTTTTGCGGAACTAGAAGCTTTCTGAAGCTGTTCCATAGAGCCTCAGCTATTTTCACACATTATATCCTGAATATTGTGTGGGGATAGATAAAAAGTAGCTCGTCTTTAACCTTCTGGGACTAAACCCGGAACGGAAGAAGGCGGTCGAAAAATTTCTAAATAATTCACCCTAAAACTGCTCTGGTGTAACTTTTCCCGTGCCTGTACGCCTCCACTTCTTATGCGGGAAAGGAAGATCCTTTTCAGGGTTCTTGGTAACACACCGGGTTTCTGGAGATACCTGTTCGAGCCAGGTGGGCAGTATCCCGAGGAGGGAACAAAAATGCAAGGAACAAAAGTTTTGGAAACAAGTATGCCAAATAAAACTCAAAACAGCGGTCAAAGCGTTCGATACGAATGCGAGGTATGTGGAAAAACCACAACGTTTAAGAACGTACTTAAAGAAGACAATAGATCTATTGTGTTGTGCAAAAAGCATTTTAGAAGAAGCGTTTTAGATCTTTAAGTTTGATGACCAGAGCAGAATTGATAGAGATATAATCTCTGTCAACAACTTTTTGACTAGAGCAAGGATCTTGAAGCCAGAGCTTTAATCCTTATTTGAACAGTTTGGAAGTATGGAAGAGAACATAAACTTTTTGACAACTTCATAGCGGGGAGTGGATTTGAACCACCGACCTCCGGGTTATGAGCCCGACGAGCACTCCTGGCTGCTCCACCCCGCTATCTTTTGAATTTCTTGGTAAAGGTTTTAAAGTTAGTGTTGGTGCGGACAAATTTATATGGAGAGAAGACCAATTTTTTCGTATGGAAAAAGAAAGATTTCAGGGAATGAAGAACAACGGTAAAACGTTCATATTAGCCTATGATCACGGGATGGAGCACGGACCTTCTGATTTTAAGGGGCTTCCAGAAACCGCGGATCCAGAAAGAGTATTCAAACTTTCTACTTTTGAAGACGTCAACATCTTGGCAGTTCAAAAAGGCTTAGCTGAGACCTATTATGACAGCTACTCGGACAAAGTCAACCTTTTGGTAAAACTTAATGGAACACCGAGCATGAAAAAGGATGTACCTTACTCTCCTAAAAACTGCACGGTGAAAAGAGCTGTTGAGATAGGTGCTGATGCTGTCGGATACACAGTTTATCCGGGTTCCATCGCCGAGGAAAAAATGTTCGAGGATTTCAGAGAGGTTCAGGAAAATGCCAGGGAACACGGGATCCCGGTTGTCATGTGGGCGTATCCAAGAGGTAACGAGATAGATGACGACACCACGCCAGAGGTTGTTAGTTATGGAGCAAGGATAGGTCTTGAACTTGGAGCTGATATGGTTAAAGTAAAATACACCGGATCAAGGAAAAACATGGAAGAGGTCACAAGGGTTACAGGCGACATGGACGTGGTTGTCTCCGGAGGATCAAGAAAAGAAGATAAAGAATTTTTAGAGATGTTGGATAAATCTTTGGAAGCGGGATGCGTTGGAACCGCTGTAGGTAGAAACGTCTGGAAAAGAAAAGACCCTGAAAAGATCATAAAAGCCATAGGAGACCTGCTTTTCAGGGACAAGACAGTTGAAGAAGCAATAGAAAATTTTTGAGGTTGTCCAAATGAAAAAAGCCCAGAAAAAGGATATCAAAGGAAAAAAGGTTTTGGTAAGATCTGATCTCAACCTTCCGATAGAAGAAGGAAAGCCTGTTAAAAGTTTGAGATTGAAAAGGTACGCTGACTCCCTACGAGAAATATCTTCTAAAGGAGCTAAGACGGTTGTAATGGCTCACCAAGGAAGACCTGGCGACAAAGATTTTGGATCCTTAAAGGATCATGTTCCTCTACTTGAACAGGAGCTGGGAAGAGATGTAGGGTTTGTGAATTCTTTTTTTGGTGAAGAACTCCCGAGAACCTTGGAAAAAATGGATGAAGGAGATATTTGTCTTCTGGAAAACGTTCGTTTTCTTTCCGAGGAAATTAGGAAAGGATCGGTGGAGAAGCACTCTAATGATTTTTTTGTGAAACACATCTCCAGTTACTTCGATGCATACATCAACGATGGTTTTTCAGTTGCTCACCGCCCCCATGGTTCTATGATGGGATTTATAGGTCGACTGGAAACTTTTTCAGGACCTTTGATGTCTGAAGAGGTCAAGGAGTGTTCCAAGGCAAGAGATGCAGTTGAAAACCCTGTTCTAGTTCTGGGAGGTGCAAAACCGTCCGACATAGTAAAGATGCTAGAAAACATGATTGATAGAGCTAAAAAAGTTTTGTTAGGAGGAATACCTGGAGAAATAGCTTTGAAGTTAAGAGGAGTTCCTTTAGACAAAAAATACAGCTGGATAAAGGACAGAAAACTTAACAAAGGTGAAAAAGAGCTTTTGGACCTTATGAAAGAGAACCAGGACAAATTCGTCGTTCCTGTGGATATCAGGAATGAGAAAGGAGAAGTGAGCGTTTCAAAGCTTGATGGAACTGAAATGATTTGGGATATAGGCCCCAAGACATCGAAGAAATATGCTGAGATAATCGATGAAGCGGATTCTGTCATAATGAAAGGTCCTATGGGAGCATATGAGGAAGGATTTAAAAGAGGATCTTTGGAAGTTCTTGAAGAGGTTAAAAACTGTGATGGGTTTACTTTACTGGGAGGAGGCCATACATCAACCCTTTTAAACCAATCAAACTTTTCTGTAAATGATTTTTCACATGTTTCCATAGCTGGAGGAGCTTTTGTGAGGTTTATGAGTGGAGAAGATCTTCCTGTTATCGAGGCGATTTCGAAGTATTCTTAAAAAGGTTTTTAATTGGTGGACTACAATAAGTTATGTATGACAAGAGTAGTCTCAATTGTTTCCGGTAAAGGTGGAGTAGGTAAGACAACTTTTTCCACAAACTTGGCTGTCTCTCTTGCAGAGAAAGGGGAAAGGGTGGCTTTGATTGATGGAGATTTTTCTGGCGCGAATATATCAAGACATTTCGGTCTTAATGCGTCAAGCGCTACCCTGAATGATGTGGTTAAAGGAAATGCGTATATAACTCAGGCGGTCTACCGACACAAGTCGGGTTTATCGGTTTTACCGGCAGATTTTGAGGATTACTCGCTTGATTCCAACCATTTAAAACACGCCATACTCGATTTCTTGGGACAGAAAGATTTTGTCATAATTGACAGTCCTCCGGGAGCAAGTAAACCAGTTCAGAGAGCTCTTGAAGCCAGCAATGAAGCTATTATAGTTTCTAAGCCCATGTATCCGGCGGTGGATAACGCTATTTTGACTAAGAAACTGGCTGAAAAAACAGGGGTGAATATAAATGGTGTTGTTTTGAACCAGGTTTTCGACGATCATCTGGAATTGAGGCACGACGTTGTCGCTGAAAAGATAGGCGAAGAAATAATAGGAGAGGTACCGCACTGCAACTATGTTAGAGAATCCATAGCTCATGGAGAACCCGTTATACATCATAAACCTTATTCAAAGGTTGTGGATTCTGTTGAAGATGTTTCTCACAAACTTCTTGGATTAGAGCCTCCGAAGAGAGGACCTGCAGAACGATTTAAAAAAGGTTTCCTAAGGTTTTTTGACTAAGTGGTAAGATGTCGGACACTCATCCGTACGAAACTTATCTCTGGAGTCCTGAGAGAAAAAAATACGAGGATGAAGAGATACCGAAGGACATAAAATGTATTTTCTGTGCTCAATCTAAAAACGATGAGAGAGTGACCAAACTTTCTGTTTTCGAGGACGATTTCTTGATGGTTGTGTTAAACATTTTTCCTTACAACACAGGCCATCTAATGGTGGTGCCGAAGAAACACGTTAATTCATTGACCGAATTAAGTGATGAGGAAAGAAACAGGCTTTTTGCCATGGTTCAAAGCGTTGAAAAACTTCAAAGAGAGGTAAGACGTCCTTTAGGAATAAACGTTGGGATAAATATTGGGAAGGCTGCAGGAGAGTCCATACCTCACTTACATGTCCAAGTTGTACCGATATACGAGAAAGACAGAGGGTTTATGGAGACCGCTCTCGACACTAAAGTCATGAAAGAATCTCTTGAACAAGTTAAAGAAGGCTATTTGGACAGGAAAGATATTTTAGAGGGATACTGGCATTAAAAAATTTCCGAGAAGAAGCCGCCCGAAGAGATTATATCTCCTAGACCAACCAACCTTTCTGGATTCTCATGGATTATTATAGGTATTGCAACGATATAAAAATCGTTTAATGAAACTATGCCCGTTTCTGAGAAATCTTCGATTTTTCCAACACCCTTTAAATGCTTTTCTTCAAAGTCGAAGTTTCTGACATCTTCCATGAAAGGTATATCGCCTTTTTCTGCAGATGCTATGGCACAAAGCTCTCCAAAAACCATCGAATCTAACACTTTCTCCGGACTTATACCATAATCCTTTCTGAAAACACAAATATGGAACTCATAGGTGTGTATGTGGAACCTGCTTAGACCTGCGCTTTCCATGATTTTTACCATCGTATCCGCATGTTCATTAAGGCTTTCAGGCGGCTTCAAACCTATTGATTCCGCTATCTGATTCATCTCATCTCCGTCACATCCTAAGCTTTCAACACACGGCAAAATTTCTTCAACTATCTTTTTCGATTTTTTTCCGTCCGTATAAACATACTCAAAGTGTATGGGCGTTTTTAAAGTTTTCAACTGGGTTCTAGCCTTTTCAACCATTTCTTCGCTGATGTGGTGGAAACCTGAGAAGAAAAACCTGTCTATTTCCTCATCGATAAAATTTATGAAATCCTCATCTTCCATAAAAACAGGTTCAAAACCTTTTAAGCTGTCTGAAAGGATCAGCCTTCCTGTCTTGTCTCCCTTGAACTCGAATATAAGGTTCTCCTTTGTTTTTTCAGAGTTCACAGCATCCGAAACGTTCTTGAATTTTTTTTCGGTCACAGGAACCAGAACTTCATCGTCCATCGCTCTGGAAAGTCTTTTTGATATAAAAGGAGTGTATATAGCAGAATTAGCACCAATCCTGGAAATGAATGTGGATACTATGCCGCCCTGCCCTCCTATAAACGTTTTTCCGTCTTCTATATCGGGTTTGAATTTCTCGATATCTATCTCCTTGTTTTTACCTTTTTCCTTACAGTAAGCCAAAACAGACTTCAAGTCATCTTTTTTCGTTATGCGCTCAAGATCTTTCGGAATAACCTCGGAGTCTAAGAATTTTTCGGCCGACAAAACCCGGTCTATATTCGCATTGAAACCCGCTAAGAATTTTTGGTTTTTATCAGGTTCTGGGAACTCTTCCGATATTTCTAGAAACTTTTTATTCCAGTCCAACCTTCATACCACCTTGTTTATTTTGGCCTCACCGTTCTGACACCGTATGTGGTAGAGATTGTCCTTGAACCTTTTGTATTTTCTTGTTCCGTTGAACCCCTTCAATGGATCGGCTACTAACTCCCCGTCTTTTATATCTATACCAAACAGGTAACGATCTATTGCGTGAACTATCATCGAAGCGCTCCATGCCTGTTCAACGCATCCAAGGTTTTCGCCAGTATCTGAATCAACAATTTCTGGGAATGCGCCTGGCTGATCGCGATCCATAAGTTTCGAAAACTTTTTCAAAAGGCCAAGTCCTTTTTCAAGCTCTCCTTTCTTTAAATTAGCAGCGGCAAGCCAACCCGTTGTAAGCCCCCATGTTGAACCCTTGTGGTAGCTTGATGAAGAATATTCTTCGTCTTCTATGGATAAAGTTGCTGCCCCGTATTCGTTTATAAGCTCTGAATTAAGTTTTTCAAGGGTCTTATCTCCGTCATGGTGCCCGAACATGATAGGTATGGCTATGTTCGCTGTTATGTTATCATTTTCTCTACAGTCCGTCAAAACACCGTTTTTATCGAATTCTTCAAGGCCTTTTTCAAGCATTTCATTTGTGCTTGCTCCAAGCATTTTGGTTGCTTCAAGCCAAAGGGAATGTATATCTATGGCGCTTTTTCTTTCCAATGTGTCCATCCAGGTTCCTTCCGGTATGTGGTCCACGACATTGTTTTTATCTATGTTCAGATGTCCCATGGCCTCAATCATTTTTTCGTGTATCTCGTCCGTTATCTTGTAATGCTTCTCCAGTTCTTTTGCAGCTATTATGAAGAGAGGTGGAACGTCTTCACCAAGATATCCTGCCTCTTCATCTCCCAAGGTTATCTGGTTTGGAAAATTATCTTGTTTTGCAAAGTTTTGGAGAACCTCTAAAGAAAACTCGAAGTATCCAAGATCTATTAATCCTAATATAGCCCAGAAAGCGTCTCTGCCCCAGTACTCTTGAAACCAGGGATGTCCCGCTATGATACCTTTGCCGTTCCTGTCATAAACAAGGTTTCTTAGGCTTTTCTCGGAGTTTGTAAAGCTTCTCTCAATTATCTCGTGGTTTTCTCCAAAGGAGATGCTGTTTTCTTTCTCCTCCAACTTTCCGAACCTTTGACCATTTGTTGTAAATTCGATTATGTTCTCAGCTTTTTGTTCTGGCCCGATTTTTTTCTTAAAACATAGTTCGCCGGGGACTATACATACCTGTTTTTCCCCTGGAAAATGTTCCTTTACTTCTGTTTCCCCTTTTTTTTCAAGGGGCTGTTCTGAACTTACCATAAGCCGTCTGCCGTAGGATTCTACTATCATCTTTTTTTTGGAGAACTCGGTCTTGTAACTCGGGTCATGAACATCCTCTGACTTATGTCTTATATCAACGCCTAACTCCATTTTTGTGTGAACCGCCTTAGGGTCTTCAGTATTGTTTCTGAATTTAAGAGTGACTCTGAAACCTGGAACATCTTCTGGAGTTTCTACAACTTCTTCAACGGTCAAACAATCCAAGTCGTGGTGAAAAACCATCTTATCTCCGTATTCGGTTTTGAAAAGAGTTTTTGGAGATAGCCACGTCCCGTTTACTTGGAAAGCAAAGTAGTCCAGGAACTTGTATGGCGGCACCCAGAAACCAGCCCACTTGGTCTTGAACCCTGTATCCAGATACCTGTGGACGAACCCGTGCATGTTTGATATAGTGCCACAGTACTCATCAAAATCTTTTTCCAGGATGTAGTCCATTATAAATAAGGTTGTCAGGGAACCATTATAAAATTTATATTCACTGTTTAACGGTCATAACACTCCTGAACGGCTTTTTTTTGGATAATCTTTTAACTGAACACGAACATATTTTCTAATATATGTCCGGAACAGAAAAAACTGAGACACCAGAAAACCTTGTGGAGGTTTCATACGAGGTTGCAAACAAGGTGGGAGGGATATATCAAGTTTTGAAGTCAAAAGCCGGCCAGATGAAAAGGAAGTATGGGGAAAATTATGTTACTGTAGGATATTACGATGAAGAAAATGCCAGGAAAGATTTTGCGAAGAGATCGACCCATGACTTTCAGGACATATTCGATGAGATGGAAGAGGAGCTGGGCGTCAAGTGCACATATGGCGTGTGGAAGATAGACCATAATCCCAGCTGTATATTGGTAGATGCAAAAAACATGAAAAAAGACGTGGATGAGATAAAAAAAGAGTTTTGGGAAAGGTACAAGATAGATTCTCTTAACTCAGGACCTATGTTCGAAGACCCTCTCAAATGGGCTTTTGCTGTTGGAAGACTGGTGGAAAAGCTTTCTGAAAAGTTTGAGGGCGAAACAGTTTTACATGCTCACGAATGGCTTTCTGCCCCTGCAATCTTTGAATCAAGTGTACCAAGCGTTTTCACGACTCATGCAACGGTTTTGGGAAGAGCGCTTTCAAACTCAGGGCGAGACGTTGTTTCGATGGTAGAAAACTCTGAAGTAAACGACGACATGGTCGAAAACGTGTCACACAGGTATACCAGGCTCAGCAATCTTGAGAAAAGCTTTGGCGAGAACATAGCTGAACAGTACGGGGTTAAATCAAGACACCAGATGGAAAAAACAGGCGCTATAGAAGCAGATGTTTTTACAACAGTTTCTGAGGTAACTTCAGAAGAAGCTCACGCTGTTTTAGGAGTGAAGCCGGACAGGGTTCTACCCAATGGTTTCAACGTTGATGAATTCCCCAGCCTTGAAGAACTTTCTTATCAACACAAAAAGAAGAAGGAGAGGATGAAATCATTTTTGAGAGCTTATTTTGAGCCATATTACAGCGTGGAACTTGAGAAAGATCCCAGGATACTTTTCATATCGGGAAGGTACGAGTTCCACAACAAGGGAATTGACGCGTTTATAGACGCGCTTGGTAAATTGAATAAAAAGGAAGGAGACGATTTTTTTGTTTTCATATTCGTGCCTGCTGACGTCATGGGAGAGAGATTAGACGTTCTAGAGAACGTTTCACTGTACGATGAACTTGAAGATTACATAGACTCTATGCTTCCGGATCTTAAGACAGAGCTTTTAGACAAGATCACTTCCGGAGAAAACGTCGAGGAATTCGTTAAGAACTGGCTTGCGAAGTCCCACGAACTAGAGGTCATCAGACAGAACTTCCATGCGAAGAGAGGTGGCGTCCCTCCTTTATGCGCTTATTCTTTGAACTACGACAATGACGATATCATGGAGAGATTGATGAGCGAAGAGCTTTACAACAGGGAGGAGGACAGGGTTAAAATCATTTTTTACCCCACTTACCTGAAAAGAGGCGACAAAATGCTTTCAATGTCATATGAAGACGCAATAAAAGCTACAAGCGCAGGGATATTTCCTAGTTACTATGAGCCATGGGGTTACACTCCCGTTGAAACTGCCGCAAGCGGATGCCTGTCTTTAACAACCGATTTAGCAGGTTTTGGACAGTATCTGATGGAACACAGCGACATGGAGAAACCAGGCATAGAAGTGGTTAAGAGAAAGGACGTTCCTTACGAGGACTTTGTTGACTCTTTGGCCGAGAAAATAGAGGCTTTTGTAAATTACACCAAAACAGAGATAACTGAAAGGAAGCACAACGCCAGGAAAGCAGTTCAACTAACTTCTTGGAACCGCCTTGTAGATAATTATTATGTTTCGCATTCTATGGCGCTTGAGAGGTCAAAAAATGATTAATACAGAGTACTTCAACGTCGAAATTGATGAAGTATCTATAGATCCGGACAGACCGCCTTTTTCCGATTATAAGCCGGACATGGAAATGATAAGGAGGAAAGCAGAAAAACAAGAGTTCGATAACCTGGTTGTGATAGGTAATGGAGGATCCGTGACTTCTTTTAGAGCATACATGAAAGCTCTAGGGAAAAACACGGATAAAGAAGCATATATTGTTACGACCATGGAGCCCGAATACCTTTCAAAACTGTCATCGAAGCTAAAACCTAGCAATACTTTGGTGATGCCTATCAGTAAATCAGGAGAAACGGTTGGAGTCATAGAGGCGTTGCTGCACTTTATGGAAAAAGGATTTCCCGTTTTCGCTGTCACATCTGATAACGAAGGAGCATTAAAAAAAATAGTTGATAGAAAAGACTTTGATTTTATAGAGCATCCTGATATCTCGGGAAGGTTTACAGGAGCCACTGAGACGGCTCTAGTACCGGCTGCTTTTATGGGTTTGGATGCTAAAAGCATAAGGAAAGGAGCTGAAAAAACTTATGAGAAATTCGAAAAAGAGAACAATAATGCGGCGAAAAAGGCCGCAAAAATCCTTTATGCTGCTGAAAAGGAAGGGATAGACAAAGTTTTCACTCCCTTTTATTCGACTGAACTGTTCGGTTTCTATCCTCTTTTTGTTCAGCTGATGCACGAAACAGTATGTAAGAAAGGGAAGGGGCAAACATTTTTCGGAGACATAGGTCCAGAATGTCAGCACCACACCATACAGAGAATTTTCGGTGGTGCCGATGATGTGGTCACAATGCTCTTTCATCTCTCACAACACAAGAGCACATTTTTAAAGGTTGGAAAAGAATTTAATGGTATAACCGTTAGGGGAAAAAGTTTGACCGATTTTGACGGTTTTGAACTGGGTAATTCCCTTTTTTCGGAGCTTAAAGGTGTAAAAGAAGCATTAAAAATCGATAATAAGCCTTTAATCGA
>JALDAG010000053.1 GCA_022729255.1 Candidatus Nanohalarchaeota archaeon
CTTCTCAATGTCCTTACTTTTGGATAAAGATCTATACTAGGTTCTAATTCTTCTTCAAACTGTAATTTCATAGTTACTTCTTCAGAAAAATCTTTATCATTTGTTTGCCTTGGAACCTTTAAATCCTCTTCAAGGAGTTCATAGTTCACTTCTGTTGATACCTGCCTTTCTTTATAACCAGTCGGAATATTTTCGTCCTGCAATTTTTCTTCAAACTTCTCAATGTAACCTGCTTTAACACCGAAAACATTCAAACGTTCTAAAATCTCAATAAACCTAGGTTTTTGATACTTAGAAATATTATCATTTGCATTTGTACGCTTCAAAGAGTTTTTATAACCTTTCAACCTAATACCTCGTCCAAAAATCTGTATAATTTCAGAACCTTCGCTTTTACCCACATTCATTAAACCCATGTTGGAGACTCTATAGCTATCCCAACCCTCTACGAACTTTTTAGCGCCTACAAGAATATTTATGTCAGAGTTTTCAGAATCAATGTTTCTGAATAATGATTCTTTAAATTCCTGTTCTTCCACAGGGATATCTGTTTTTTCTTCAATCCTATCGGTAAACTTTTTAGGGTCTCCAATACTGATCAGACCAAAATACTTTTCACTTCTACCCACTCTCAAACCTATCTCTCCTTCAGTATTCTTCAAACGTACAACATTTAGCCCTGCATCTATGTCTGATTTGAATATCAAGTTTAGGATATCATCATATATCTGTTCAGGAGCCAAATTTTCTTCTTTAAGGAACTCAAATCTGTCTTTAAACAGTTGTTTACCTTCAGAATCAATAAACTCTGATTTTCCAGTTATAATTTCATTTATTTCTTCTAAAACATGTTCTTTATCATTTAGAAACCTATTTAGAGAGCTTCTAGTAGGAAAATCTTGGAATGATATTTTCTCGAAAAAATTATTGATATCAAGGGACTTCACCCAATGTGAACGTATCTAACAAACCAGTTATTTCAGTTATCTCTTCAGTATCATAATTAACTAACAATTCCCCTACTAGATAAAACTTCATAGAAATACTGATTTAACTGAAATCGTAATAATTGAGAACTGTGAAGTAATATAAAGATCAAGCTGGTTTGATCAACTCTATTATCCCTATACAGTATAAAAAACCTATATATCCTTTCTTGATACACAATTATTTTAATCGAGAAAGATAATTGTTTTTCAAGATAACAATGGAACTAAAAATCGGTTGTTCAAAGGAAAAAGATTCTTTTAAAGCAGGGGAAGAAGCAGCGGAAAAAACAGGTGGAGATGGAAAACTGGCTTACGTTTTCTCATCAACAAAACATGACCTAAAAAAGATACTTGAAGGAGTTAACAGCAAATTAAGTGAAGGAACACCTGTCATTGGTTGTTCAAGCTCTGTTGAAATTTCTGATCAAGGACCTTCCACAGGAAGTATTGTGGTAGCTTTAGTAAAAGGAGATGTGAACGTTGGGATAGGTAAATCGGAAAATGCTTCTAAAAACAGTTATGAAGCAGGTAAAAAAGCTATCAAAGAAGCAGCTGAAAACCTTGAAAGTTTCGAAGTCTCAGAAAACAGCATAGAAGTCCCAGAAAAATCCTTGGAAACAACGATGATAAACATCTTTGCGGATCCACTTGAATGCACAGGAGTGGACATTCTCGAAGGCGTTAATAATATGATCCCGGACGGGATGAAAGTAGCCGGAGAATTCGCAGCTGACGACCTCGCATTCGAGGACACATACGTGTTTTTCGGAGACGAAGTTCTACAGGGAACGGTTGTGACAGCTATCCTAGAAACAAAAGTCCCTGTCGAGGTATCAGCAAGGCACGGATTCGAAAAAACACCTCAGGAATACACTGTCACGGATGCGGAAGGAGTGGATGTTTTTAAATTGGACGAAAGACCTCCTAAAGAAGTTTACTCCGATCTTTTCGGAGAAAAGATGTCGGAAGACCCTGGATTCCTACTCATGACACCTTTCGGAATCGATGTCGGAGGAGATGAAAAAGAGATAAGGGTAACTCTCGGTGTTGGAGACGATGGAAGCTACCACTGCGGTGCAACGGTACCCGAAAACATAGAAGTCAGCATCATGAAAGGAGAAAAGGACAAGTTGCTTGACGCAGCGGAATTATCTGCGAAAATAGCTAAAGAAAACCTTGACTCAAAACCTTCATCAGCAATTATTTTCAGCTGCGTGGGAAGACACGCTATATACGATGACATGGAACTCACAGCGAAAGAAGTGGAACGGATCAAAGAAACACTAGGTGTAGAACAAGTTGCCGGTGTTTACGGATTCGGACAGATAGCCACAACGACCAAAAAAGCCCGGTTCAACGAGGAAACAGTAGTATTGCAGGTTTTCGGTAGATAAAAACATGGTAGGTTATGTCGAACTGATAGAGGCCGCGGTCAAAAGGGAGATGGACATACTCGGCGATGAAGTCAGTGTAGGCCATGCCAACAACGTAAAAGGCCTGAAAGTTTCCGAAAAAGGAGATGTAAAGTCATTCAATGGAGATCTGAAAAAACTTTTTGAGAGAGTTGTGGAGCAGTACAAGTCGAAGACGGGGCCTGTAGCGGTTGCTCTGATATCCAAAAAGATCAAGGATGATTTCGGGGACGAACTCGAAAACATTGATTTGCCGGAAGACGTGAAGAAACACATTTGAACCCCTCCATTCCCTTTTTTTTTTATTTTTTCAAAAAATTTTTCTTAAGACCTATTGATGGAAAATTTGTGGATGAGAGGTTCTAAAAACCAAAAATTAAGCATTAATATATTTATTTACAGGGATCACTATAGAAGAATTGTAAAAAAGGATTTAAGCTATCTTCCGATAACCTGGTTCCACCTGTAGAAAACGTGTTCAGCATCCTTATTTCTAATAGAGTTCATTAAAGCCACATCGAAATCGTCTCTTTCAAAATTGACATCGTCCCACCAGTAACCGTAATGGAAAACACCCTCTATATCTGGTTTTTCTCTCTGAAGACTTCTAAACATTCCTTCGTATGCGTTCGCCTGAAGCCTGAAATCGGGTTCGTGATCTCTCCCGATATTTTCCATGTCAAACACCTCGAACCACTGATTCTCTATGTAATCATCATAACTCATTGTGGAAATCATTTGGTAGACATCAAGGCCTTGATAGAAGAAATCACTGTTGAAGTAATCTGAAAAAAATCTTTCAAAGGATTCCACATCGTTTTCAACTCCATGGTATTTGTAGGGTAGATGACCTCCTATGATGACGCAGTCCGCTTTTTCGTAATAATCTATCTCAGGATTGTCGGAAATAAAAGTTAATTCCTTGAAATGAACACATACCTCTCCCTGGTAATTCTCCCTTGCTAAATTTATCAGTTCTCTGTTCCTCTGGTTCTGTAACTCATGATGATCTAGGAAATGGAAGTGTATGTCCTCCGGGTTTACTATTATACGGTCAGCTTCTTCCCATCGATCCAGGTTTTCGATCAAAGTTTCCTCCCAGTTATCAAACAACAAGTTCATGTTCTCAGTATCAGGATCCCAGCCATCAACAGTCTGAGCATGTAGAGAACCACCAA
>JALDAG010000041.1 GCA_022729255.1 Candidatus Nanohalarchaeota archaeon
AAAAAATATTTAATCCCGACAAACTTTTTCTATCCTGATCTTTTTGTAGGCGGTTTTACCCCTAGAATCCTCGATATTTTTGAGTGTTTCCTTGATTATTTTCTCCTCTGACTCGAGTTCCTCAAAATATAGGAATGGCTTCATACAGGAGGATTCAAGGATATCAGAGTTTCTGCAGTAATAAGTAGTCCATACATCCGAACCGTTCTTTCTCCCAGGAGGATATGGAAGAACAAGATCTGTGGATTCATCGCAGTCCAACAAAGTTTCTATATCGCCACATTCAGCCGTTATAGATATATGGCGGTAATTTTCTTCTTCTAAGATCTTTGAACTGCAGAGGCCTTTGGTCCAAATCTTGGTACCTCCTGTCTCGATGAACCTGGTTGACATCTTATCGAAACCTTCTCCAAGACTTTCATCGGCAACTATCCTTGCCTCTTGATGAACAAAAGAGTAAAAAGGAATGTTTTCCTCCACCCATCTCTGATCTCCCACATGAGAGTAATAGTAGTGATAACTGAAAACATTCGATAGTAGTATCAAAGAAGTGGTCGATAGGACGAGAACCAAAAGAATTTTTTCATGGAATCCTTCCTCGTTCAAAAGACGGTCAACAGTTGAAGCTATCATCAACCAAGCCAGGGGAACAAGGTTTAACATGTTGTTCTGGTTCAAAAAAGCATCTTCATGATACCTTGGTATAAAAGTGAAAAGCAACAAAACTGTCAAAAACACTATAAAGATGTATGTGCCTTCCCTGTCCCTTTTATAAACCATATAAACCGATGAAATTAGTAGTAAAAATAGGAAAGGAGTTCTCAACCTCAAAAATTTGAACTGGTCCTCTATGGAATACCCGTCCCTCATAGAGCTCAAAACATTTCCTTCAGAAACCGTAATTGAGGATAACTGTCTAACCCTTATCCCGATATCTTCAAACCTCTGCAAACCTCTTGGATGAAACGAGCTTTGAACAGCTTCCACACTTACCGGTTCTTCTACAATGTTGGAATAAATCATGTGAGAAGAACCTATAACCAAGAATAGGCATAGTACCAAAAGCTTCAGGTAATCCTCCTTTACAAATTTTTTAAACCCGTCCATAAAATAAGCAGACGCTATTAAAAGACCTATGAGTATGTAAACCAACGAAAACTTTTGATAAATCCCTAAACCAGTGATGAACCCGGTTAAACCAGCAGATAAAAATGTTTTGTTCTTGATAAAATACGTCCATGAAAGTAGTGTAACAGTGGTGAAAAAAACAGTGTATATGTACTCCGAATGAACCATCAAAGTGAGAAAGGGGGTTAACATGACAGTTATAGAAGCGATAAGACCCGTCCTATTATTCCTAAGAACCTTTCCCGCAAAAAAAGTTGTCAATACAACCATCGCAGCAAAAAACGAAGATGAAAGTCTTATGGCGAAAAGGTTCTCCCCCAACAATTTCACGAAAGGCACCGAAAGAAACAGAGGGGCCTTGTAATCCCTGTAACGGTACTGTTCAAGCGGAAAAGTGTGGTTCAACTGACCCAGTTCAGGGTGAACGTTGAAACAGTCCCAACAGTACTGAGACATTATCATGGTTGAAAAGAAAATAATTAAAACACCGAAGACCAACAAGAACTTCCTGTTTTTCTTCAAAAAATCGAAAATCATGATGACCTTGTAAATTATTTTTTAAGTCGCCAAATAAATAGCTGTATTTTATTAACTGTTGATGCACAAATCCTTTTTTAACGTATACCCCTTTAGCTCAGTCTGGATAGAGCGCGACCCTGCGGAACATACATGTTGAAAGGTCGAGGTCCCGGGTTCAACTCCCGGAAGGGGTGTGAATACACTAATTTTTAACGGGTTCCTCCTCATAAGGATCTTCGACAACGAATTCCTCAGAAAAATTAGGTTCTTTAAAAAGGCTTTCAAGCCTGTAATCATGACTGAAAGTCCTGTTCCTTACATTGAGAAGTTCTGCAGCTCTTTTAGTACAGTAGCTTTCATTCCTGAAACCTGTCTTGAGATACTCATCTGAAAGATCATCCAAGAATTCTTCCAGGTAAGTACTCCTCAACTCTCTCCCACCTCTATAAATAGTGACGGGAAGATCTTCATCCAGCTTTATACCTACGACATCCCTCTCAGAATAACTTCCACCATCGATTTCATAAGCTACAGGGAAAGAACCATCAGGTATCTCCCTGTGATTTTCGAGCAGTGCTTCAAAATTTGATTCATCTGTATTAGGAACTATCCTCGCCTGAAAGTTCATGAAACCATCATCATTTTCAATAACCAATTCGTAGCTATCATTAGGAGCTATAAAAGAACTTTTGTATTTTTCGAACTCGACATCTTCTCCGAATATCCCTCCAAGCATTTCAGTCTTTTCAACTTTCTCTCTGATATATTTCTCGATTATATCATTCAACTCCTTGTCCTTGTAATTCGGAAGAACTATTTTTTCCCTGTCTTTCAGAAAAAGGATTGTTGTGTTGGCCTCGACCGCGATAAGCTGAAACAAATCCGGGTTTTCAGTTCCGTCAAGGCTCCCTGAACTAATATCTAGCTGTCCATCATGGTTTTTTGTTAAAAATATCTCCTTCCTGTTCGAAGGCACGTAGTTAACAACGTTTATAGCTCCGCCTCTAAGACCTCCTAGACTTTTATAACCCGGCACCAGATCTATCTCGTAATCATCGATTTTCCTGATTATGTTTTTCTTGAACTTGTTCCACTGGTGGTGCAGCATATCCTGCTCTACCACATACTCTAGCTCTTCTCCATCACTTAATTTGTCTATATCCCTAATTTCCACTACTGGTATACCGTTTCTCTCGTTTAGCACAGATCTTTTGTATATTTCTCGACTCCTATCCTTTTCGCTCTTGGCCTTAACTGACCCGATCTTGTACCTTGGAAGAACCATGTTTATTAATCAGTAGTCAATTCTTTTATCTCTGTTGATGAGAAAAAATCTCGAAAGGAAGGAAACGAACTAGAACTCTATTCCCTTCCTCGCCTCAAGACCCTGCTCATAGGGATGCTTTACGTTCTTTATCTCCGATATGTAATCTGCTTTTTCCATCAATGAATCATTGCAAAATAGCCCTGTAAGAACCATTTCAAGGTCGCTTCTCTTGTTCTCTATTATCCTCTCTATGTCCTTGTAAGTGAGTTTGAAATCATCGTTTTTCTGGGTGAAGAGAGGAACATTGAGTATCTCATCAGCTATCAACATGTCGTATTCTTCTTCCACATCTCTTATCTCTTCGATATACCTTCTTAGATAACCCACCTGTTTCTTGTTCATACCTTCTTCTATATCGACTAGAGAACTGTTTTCCTGGCAGAAATAATCCACGTTTTCCATCTTTTCAAGGAACTTCGATTCTCCTGTACCTTTACCCTTCATGAACTGGACATACTTGACCTTTAAACCATTTCCAGCAGCCCTTGCAGCCATTCCAACCGAAGAAGATGTTTTACCCTTTCCTTTTCCATATATCAGGTGTGTTTTACCATACTTTGTTTCTGTTTTAGTTCCCTCCAGAATCGTTTTTGTGTCCTCCATGTTCACCAACTTGTAAACAAAACTTATCAAGTTAGATTTTTAATACTAAGCAGTTACAATAATTCCATGGGTCTTTTAAATAGCATCAAGGTTTTAAGGTCCAAGCTCCTAGAACCTGGAGAAAAAATCAATATCAGGGGAGGGGAGATAGGTCTAAAGAACGGGGAGTTCGGGAACCTTGGTACTGTATCGTCTGAAAAAATTTCTTTGATGGGTAACCGGATAGAATCCGTTGAAAGGATAGAAACAGGAGAACAAGAAATCGCTTCAGGAAACATTATTTCCTCAGAAAACCGAAATTTTTTATTCAGTTACGGTGTTATAGAATCTCAAATAGGAAAAATAGGAAATATAAGGTCTAGAGGAAGAGGTGTCTCACTTTCCAGGATCAAAAACATAGGAGAGATTCATTCGGTAGGAACATCGGTCCATAAATCTGTTTTAGACGGTATAGACAGCATATTTTCCGGAAGCATTGGAGTATACCAATCTTTTGTAAAAGATATCGGTACCGTGGTAACAAAAAATGACGGTATCTACGAATCAGAGCTGGATACGGTAAAAGAGATATATTCGGGAAGAGACGCCATATACAGATCAGTTGTCAGAAAAGTCGATAAAATATTTTCAGACTATGTGGGTGTCTACGGATCTGAAATAGATACTGTTGATAGCATCTTTTCAGGAGTGAAAGGTGTTTTCAGAAGCGATGTCGGCACCATAAAAAAGATAATATCCGAGAATCAAGGGATTAAAAACTCAACTATTGGATCGGTTGGAGAGATAATATCCAAAAAAACAGCGATTTATGATTCGGATATCGGTTTTGTGGGCGGTATCGAATCCGAGTCACATGGGATAATTGATTCTACATTGGATGAGGTGGAGAGGATAACTTCCGGTTATTCCTCCATAAAAAACTCTGAAATAAAGAGTGTTGGAACAGTTATCTCTAAACATTTCGGTATAAGCGGTTCAAAAATAGGTTTTGTGGATGAAGTGTTATCTAGGTTAGACGGGATATACAAATCGTATGTGGATAATGTTTCCGATGTTTACTCGAAAGGAAACGGCGTAAGCAATTCTGAGATATACCGCATAGGAAAAATAAAGGCTGAGAAATCAGGTATCTTAAAATCCAGGGTAAAAAACATTGGCTCCATCGAATCAAAGGAGACAGGGGTGTACAAGTCGGTTATAGACAAGGTAGGGTCTATAAAGAGCGGTAGGATAGGTATATATGATTCTGAAATAGGCGTGGTCGGAGACATTCACTCGTCAGAAGCAGGCGTTGCAAGTTCAAACGGCATAAAAGTCTATGGAGATCTTTTGCAGAAAGGTGGAAGGAACTGGATAGGTATCTACGAAAGCTTCATGACCTATGTTGTGGGGGACAAAGTGGAGGGTCGCATGCTTGACCACTTATCTTACGGAGGCCTAGTAGCCGCAAAAACCATAGATGTGGATCATTATAACTTTGGAATATCCGTTTTAACCAAATCAGAGAACAAAGATTTCATCACATATCGTGGGGATTGGGAAAAACTGAAAGAAGAACTTAAAGATGATAGGGAGCTTCTAAAAAACCTCCAGATATTTGTAGTGAACGATGAGACAGTTGAAAGCTTCGAGGAACTCAAAGAATTAAACGACAGCTATGGAGAATACATTGAGGGTGAATTAAGTTTGTCGGATATAGAAAATGATATAGAGCACCTCAGATTCTTCAACTTTCTTCCAGACAAGTATTACGGACAGATGGTGTCATCACTTGCTAAAAAAGATGATAATAGATGTAAGGAAAAACTGGGTTCATTCGGAGATCTTTTGTTAGGAATAAGGGGTAGAATGGGTGTAGAATACGTCAACGATTTATTTAGAAGTCTAAAAACAGAGAAAAAGGAACATTCACTGGGCGGTGATCTGGTTGAGATAGGTTTAGGTATCGAATACCATGACTTCCTGGATTATATCGTTTTAAGAGATTTTATCAGGGACCGTCTTGATGAGGAAAAGGTTGAAGAAGTTATCCAGGAAGACCTGGAATTTTTTGAAGACGATTCTCCTTTCTATGAGATGGCGAAAAAAGCGATAAGTAAGGAAACTTATAGATTATCCAAACTTTTCAAGAGAGGTGAATTAGCTGGTATAACCCCAAGTCTGGACACTATTAAATACTTGAAAGGTTGTGAGGGCCAGAGAAAGAACAGAGGTTTTGAGAAAAATGTTGATATTAGTTATATCGAGGAAAGACTCGAGGAAGAGATAGATACAAAGATGAGGGAGTACACGATTAGAGGCCTTAAAAAACTAGGTATAAACGAGATCAGGGAGGAGTACAAGAGGTACACCGGTGAAGACAAGAAGGACTTCAGAGATGATGAAGAGCTGGTTGAGATAGTTAAAGCCTCCAAGAAATACATTAAGAACCGTGAAACAGCTGGAAAACTTTTGAAATACAAGGAAGATATTTATCAAGTCGAAGAAAATAGGGAATGGTTGATGGAAAATGGGTTTGACGTTGAAAGGATTACGAATTTTGAGACAGAATACAAATCAACCGATATAGATCAATTCGTACTGGATGAGAGGAAGGAAAAAATATTTTTGGAGATGAAGGATTTGATAAATGAATACGGAGAGATAGTGGGTGAAAGCTTTGATATTGGATCTTTCAAGGATTTTGAAATGATGAAAGGAAAAATTGATCCTCCGGAAAAAAAGGAAGCCCGTAAGATTTACAAGGAGATATTCAAGGAAAAAATAAATGAATACAAGGGTGTTAGGGACAGTGTAAAGGGAATACCAGAAAAGTTAAAGATCAGGGTTGCAGGGCCTTTAGAGACTATAAACATGGGTAATTACTTCTCAAATTCCTGTCTAGCTATAGGAAAATCAAATGGTTGGGGCGCTGTAGGGAACGCTGCTGACGTCAACAAACAGGTTTTGTACGCTGTTGATAAAGATGACAGGGTTTATGGAAGGATATTGACCTGTATTAACAAGGATAATAAATTATCCTATTTCAGCGTCTTCAATAACAGCGAGGCAAGTATAGAAGATATTATGATCGAAGCGGTGGAGGAATATGCTGAACACTTAGGTCTTGAGATGGTCGGAGGAGAAAAAAACGTTGATCTTCTGATAGCGAATGAGTGGTATACCGGTAATTTATAAAAAAATTATTTAAGGGATAAGCAGAAACTTTTTATATAAAGAATGTCGGAAGAAACTAAAGATGAAGAATTTAAGGAGGAGAGGAAGAACAGGTTCTCAAGTAGATATGGGTTCTGGATATGTTTCGCAGGTACGATCATTCTTTTGTTCGAATCAGTTATGGATTTAGTTCTTTTTGATATATACATGGAGACAGGGTTAATAACTGAAATGGGAGCCAATCTCTGGGTTGTTATGACGGTGATAAGCTTTCTTCTAACCGTTTTTGCAGGTATCCTTATTTCTCTTATGTACAAAAAAGGCGATGGGAAAGGTTACTATATAGCTTTTGTGGTCATAGGGGTTATAGGACTGTTCGCATCTTCAGCCATCTATTCAATAATATTTATTATTGTGGGAGGAACCATAGGGATTATTTATTTTACCGAAAGCAATTCTTAGTTCAGAAGAGTTCTTAAAGATTTCAGTATCTTATCTAGATCTTCTATACCCACTATCATTATCATGTCAAGGAGCTTATCTTCATCCATGTGAAGTGTTGTCAGGTTCACCATTATCTTCGGAGTCTTTCCGTTGTGACCCAGCCTCAATATCTTCTTAATGGTTTTATAAGCTAGGGGATCAGCAAATTTGTATGTGACCTCTGTGGATTCCAGATCAGCTCCAAGAGATATAAAATCGTTTAT
>JALDAG010000032.1 GCA_022729255.1 Candidatus Nanohalarchaeota archaeon
CTTTTTATCATTTTTAGCTCGGTTTCTACTTTATCTATCTCATATTCCTCTTCCTTCTCTATCTCTTTGATCTTGGAATCTAAGTTATCTATCTCGGATTCTATTTTTCCTATATTGTCTCCAAAACTGTTTTCCAGATCAGTAATATCTTTCTCGATGTGCTCAAGTTGTTCTTCTACTGCTTCTTCTATATCTCCTGTTTCCTCCTTAAATCCCTTGACTTTGGAACTTACTTCTGAAAGCTTGTTATCTAAAGAATCGATTCTATCTCTAAGATCCTCTATCCTTTTTTTCATTTCTTCTCCTTTCTCTTTCTTTTTTCCGAACATCCTTAACAAAGACATATTGGAATCCCTTTAATAATACTCTTTTGGTAAAAAACCAACTTACACACCAAATAACACATCCAGTTATAAAGACCACGGAAAAATATTACCACATGGAAAGAGAAGGCCACCTTTTCGATATATTTTACACTACGGAAGAAGGCGAGCCTGTTATCAATTTATACATTAAGACTGATGATGGAGTGGTTATAGGGAAGGATAAAGATTTTCAGCCATACATGTATGTGCTTCCTATAGAGGATAAAAAGAAAGATCTTAGGAGGAAATTAGGGGAGTTGAAATTTGAGGAAAAAGGCGACAGGATAAAAGTTATCAGGATCGATGAAAAGAATAAGACAGATTTACAGGAGGAAAAAACAGTTTTTCAAACGTATGTTAAGCATCCGAGGCATATACCAAAACTTAAGGAGCATATAAAGGATTGGGAAGAAGTAGCTCAGGTCAATGAATATGATATTCCTTTCTACAAGAGGTATCTTATTGATAAGCGTTTAAAACCTCCTTCAAAGGTATATATGAAAGGAGAAGAGATCGAAAATGATGACGGAACCGAGAAGATGGATTTAGAAGAGGTAAAGCAAATAGATGAAAAAGATATCTTGGAGCCTAATATACTTGCTTTCGATCTTGAAGTGGTGAATGACGAGGTTGTGATGTGTTCTTTCTATAAAAAAGGTTTTAGAAAGGTTTTAGTTTCTTATGAACAGGATTATAAGGAGGAATACGTGGAGGTCGTGGAAAACGAGAAAAAGCTTTTGAGAAGAATACAGAGTATTTTTCGAAACCAGGATTACACTGTTATCACTGGTTATAATACTGATCAGTACGATTTCAAGGTTTTAAGGGACAGATTTGAGGAACACGGCATTGATTTTAAGATAGGAGGTAGTCAAGAAGTTAGGTTTAAGAGAAGAGGTAGGAACTATTCAGCTAAAGTTAGAGGAAGGATACACATAGATCTTTACCCTTTTGTAGCTACTGTTATATCTAGGACACTTGATTCAGAGACCTTGGATTTAAACTCTGTTGCTGGAGAGTTAATCGGAAAATCTAAGGAGGACATGGAGTGGTCAGATATCAAAAAATCGTGGGAGACCAAGAAAAATCTTGATACACTCGCCAGCTACGCTTTAAAAGATTCCAAACTTGCACATGAACTTGCAGAGAACATAGTGCCGCAGATTTTTTCACTATCCTCTCTTATAGGGATAACACCCTTTGATACATGTAGAACCTCTTATGGACAGCTAGTTGAAAACTATCTGATAAAGGAAGCATACATAAAAGACATAATTGTTCCAAACAGGCCAACGCAGTACCAAATTAAAGATAGAAGGACTTCAGGAAGGTTCACCGGAGCATTCGTATACGAACCTGAAAAAGGGCTTTACGAAAACATAGCTTTGTTCGATTTTAAAAGTCTTTATCCCACGATTATAGTATCTCACAACCTTTCACCTGATACTTTAGAAAAAGAGGGGTGTGGAGACGAATTAATGATTTCAGTGGGGGATGATGAGTTCAGTTTTTGCCAGGATGAGAAGGGTTTCTTCCCTGAAATACTGGAAAAACTCATAACCGAAAGATACAATATCAAGAAAGAGATGAAGGAATATGATAGGGATACACAGTTATACAGAAACAATTACAACAGACAAAACGCTCTAAAGATATTATCAAATGCTTTTTATGGTTACATGGGATATTCATCAGCAAGATGGTATTCTAGAGAATCTGCTGAAGCCACAACCAAACTTGGTAGAGATTATATCAAAAAGACTATAGAGGTGGCAGAAGAAATGGGGTTGAAGGTGGTTTACGGGGATACGGATTCTGTTTTTCTCAGTGCAGAGGATATTGAAGAAAAAACAGAGGAGTTTGGAAAGATAATTAACAGCGAATTACCTGGACTTATGGAGCTAGAACTTGAGGGAATGTTTAAAAGAGGGTTTTTTACTTATACTGATAAAGGAAAAGGAGCTAAAAAGAAATATGCATTACTTAAAGATAATGGAGAGCTTAAGATAACAGGTTTTGAATACGTTAGAAGAGACTGGTCGCCTATAGCTAAAGAAACTCAGAAAGAAGTGTTGCGAAAAGTACTTGAGAGGGACGTAGAAGGAGCATATGATACCGTTAAAAGCGTTATAAAAAGACTTAAAAAAGGAGATATCCCTCTAGAAAAACTTACGATATATACTACACTTACAAAAAGACCTGAGAACTATGGAACGAAATCACCTCATGTTGAAGCAGCTAAAAAAGCAATTAAGAAAGGAGAGAGGATAAAACCTGGCGATACAGTTGATTACATTATTACCAATAAAGGTAAAACCATATCTGAGAAAGCTCAGATCACCAAATACGCTGATAATTATGATGCTGGATATTATATAGAGAAACAGATAATACCGGTTTCGGAGAGAGTTCTTAAAGTATTTGGATACACTGAATCACAACTTAAGGGAGAAGGTAGACAATCAGGTCTTGACAGATTCTCATAATATAACACTGTTATATTTTTTAAATGTTTAAACATTCCAACTGAATAATAAAACGTGTATAAAATGGATAGAAAAACAGCTGAAAAATATCGTGAAGCAGGTAGGATAGCAAAAAAAGCCCTAGATAAAGCTTCTAGTATGATAGAAGGAGGGGTTAAACTTGAAAAGGTGGCTGAAAAAACTGAAACAATCATAAAGGATGAAGGAGCTCAACCAGCATTTCCTGTTAACCTTTCGTTGAACGATGAGGCCGCACACTACACTCCTGAAAGAGGGGATAAGAAGGTATTTTCAAAAAGAGATCTAGTTAAAGTAGATGTTGGAGCTCATGTGGATGGATATATAGGGGATACTGCTGCCACCGTGGATCTAGGGAATAATAAAAAACTTGTTGAATCCGCTAAAATGGCGGTGGAAAACTGCTTAAAGGCTGCTGAACCAGGTATTTCTTTGGGAAGACTTGGTGAGATAGCTGAAAACACGATTAAAAAGAAAAAATTTAATCCGGTACAGAACCTTGGAGGACATTCCCTCGATAAATATGAACAGCACGCAGGCACAAGAATACCATGTATAAAGACGGATACAATGGAAGAACTAGAAGTTGGAAGGGCGTATGCCATTGAATGTTTCGCTACCGATGGATCCGGAAAAGTTATTGAAGGGAAATCCGGGAACATTTACAAGTATCAGGGAGGCAATGTACGGGATAGAACTTCTAGAAAAATATTGAAAGTTGTTAAGAATAATTACAGGACACTTCCATTTACTTCAAGATGGTTGAGAGTACCTAAACCTAGGATGAGACTAGCAATAAATCAGATGGTCAGGAAAGGAATTATAAAGGACTACGGCATACTTAAAGAGGAAGAAGGAGGGCAAGTTGCTCAGCACGAACACACGCTTATAGTAACAGAAGAAGGAATCGAGATAACCACTAAATAATAGAAAGAAGGAAAAAGGAGGCTAACCGAAGTAATCCGGTGCTGCCTTTCCTCCTGAACTTTCAAACTTTTTGACCTTTTCTCTAAAGTTCTCTATTTCTTGTTCATCTGCTGAAGGCTGATTATCATCTAACGAATCCATGAAATCTTCCATCGAAACTATTTCTGACTCTATGTCTTTTCTAAGAGCGTTCATTCCTGCTTCTCTACAGATTGCTGCTAGGTCAGAACCCACGTATTTTTCAGTAAGCTTTGATAGCTTGTCAAGGTCCACATCTTCTGCAAGAGGCATATTGGATGTGTGAACCTCAAAAATCTTTTTCCTGGTTTTTTCGTCGGGTACAGGGATGTAAACATGTCTGTCAAGCCTTCCAGGTCTTAAAACCGCTGGATCTATAAGGTCAGGTCTGTTTGTGGCGGCTATAACGACCACGTCTTCCAGGGATTCTATACCATCAAGTTCTGTCAGTAGCTGGTTGACAACACGGTCGCTTGAACCAGAATCTATTGAATGTCCTCTACTGGGTGCTATCGAATCTATTTCATCTATGAATATGATGCATGGTGCTACCTGTCTGGCCTTGGAGAATATCTTTCGAACAGCTTTTTCTGACTCTCCTACCCATTTTGAAAAGACCTGCGGACCTTTTATGGATATGAAGTTTGCTTCTGATTCGTTTGCAACAGCCTTTGCAAGCATGGTTTTACCTGTACCTGGTAGTCCGTAGAGAAGTATACCTCTTGGTACGTCTATACCCATCCTCTTGAAAGCTTCAGGTTTCTTTAGAGGCCATTCTACCATTTCCTTCAACTGGTCTTTGACCTTTTCCAAACCTCCTACGTCTTCCCACTGGACTTTAGGAGTTTTGACCAGTATCTCTCTCATCGCTGAAGGTTCAACAAGCCTTATACCATTTTTGAAGTCTTCGTTTTTCACCACGAGTTTATCAAGTATTTCTTCGTTAAGCTCATCGTCTTCAAGGTCTATTCCGGGTAGAACTCTTCTAAGAGTGGTCATGGCAGCTTCTTTACATATGGCTTCAAGGTCAGCTCCCACGTATCCATGGGTTACATCAGCTATATGATCAAGATCTACGTCTTCTTCAAGAGGCATGTTTCTGACATGTATCTGCAGTATTTCTTTCCTACCCTTTCTATCTGGCACTCCAATCTCTATCTCTCTGTCAAATCTACCTGGTCTCCTAAGAGCTTCATCTATGTCGTCAGGTCTGTTTGTTGCTGCTATTACTATCACGTTCTCCCTGTTTTCAAGACCATCCATCAGAGATAAAAGCTGCGATACAACCCTTCTTTCCACTTCTCCTTGACCATCTTCTCTTTTTGGTGCAAGTGAATCAAGTTCATCTATAAATATTATTGCGGGAGAGTTCTCACGAGCTTCTTCAAATATCTCTCTGAGTTTTTTCTCCGATTCACCGTAAAATTTGGACATTATTTCAGGTCCTTTAATAGAGGTGAAGAACGTGTTCGCCTCGTTTGCAACTGCTTTAGCTATAAGGGTCTTTCCTGTGCCTGGTGGACCCTGTAGTAAAACACCTGATGGAGCATCTATACCTAGTTGCTGGAATACTTCAGGATGTTTTAAGGGTAACTCTATCATTTCCCTTACCTTTTGTATCTCTTCATCAAGCCCTCCTATATCTTCATAGGTGACTTCAGGCACCTTTGGACCCCCAGCTTCATATACTTCAGTTGCTTTTTCATTAACTTTCAACTCTGTGTTTTCAGTTATTATAACAGGGCCTGAAGGCTGCGTTGATACGGCGCGAAGTTTTGTCTGTGAAGTGAAACTCTTGAAAAAATCGTCTAGTTCAAACATGTCCTCGAAGAAGTTTTTTCTTCTCTGCTGGCTGCCCGATCCAGGCACGATAATATCATTTTTAGTTATTCCTCTACCTATCAGAGCTCTTTTGAATATCGAGGGATTGGATACCTGTATTATAACACCTTCTTCTGCAGGAGCAAGCACTACTTTTTTGGCTTCTTTTGCTTCAGCCCTGCTTATCTCTACTTTTTCTCCTAGAGATGTTCCAGCATTTTTTCTCACGTATCCGTCCATACGGATTATTCCTAGACCCGCATCCTGTGGAAGGCTTCTTGCAACCTTTGCAACCGTATTCCTTTCACCCTTTATGGTTATCAGGTCCCCTTCCTGGACTTTTATCTTGTTCATTATCTGCGAATCGATCCTAGCTATACCGGAACCGATATCTTCCTGCAGTGTTGAAGGGATCTCTCCCACTCTAAGCTTTACTTTTTCTTCGTTATCCGACGATTTATTTGATTCAGTCATAATAAAACACCTTTTTAATATTTTTTTTAGATATCCTCATTTAGTTCTAGCTCTCTGATATCTCTTTCTTTTAACAGCACTTTGAATGTTCGGTACCTGACTTTTTCTCCCCACATTTCAAGATAATCTCTGAAGCATTTTGCATCTTCTTCGAGAACTAAAATAACGGAATCCTCTACTTTTATATGCGGTATCTTGTTTATGAGGCCTTTTTTCTCATACCTGTAAACCTTGCCGTTTTCTTTTACGGTCTGCTTGTATCCGAATAATCCTCTATAAAACTTGTTCCTATCGTACAAGGAATCAAATTTTTCTTTCTTCGTGTCGTATGAAAAAAGTACGCCATTCTTTGACATCGTTTTATTTAGGTCTTTTCACAGTTAAATATTTTTTGTGTACCTAAACAAAAAAATTTGTTTCATTTGTTAAAAAGATAAAAGACTCGGGAAATAACAGAAAAAATATGGAAAAAGTACGGAGGATGAGCTTAAATTGTGAGCCTCTGGACGAACTTCTGAAGGGAGGAGTAGAAAGAGGTATCATCACTAATTTCTACGGAGCTTCAGGAACAGGTAAAACTAATGTATGCATCCAAGCAGTTGCTTCATGTATTGAACAGGGTGGTAACGCTCTTTACATCGATACAGAGGGCGGGTTTTCTGCGGAGAGATTTCTTCAGATGAACGGGAACGATGAAAAACATCTTCAAAACCTTGTGATGATGGAGCCCACAACTTTTGAAGAACAGAAAAAAACCTTCGAAGACATAGAGGACATAGTTGAACAAGAAAACATAGATTTAGTTGTTTTAGACTCTTTGGTAGCTCTTTACAGGATTAAACTACAAGATGAAGTATCAGAATCGAACAGAGAGTTATCAAGACAGCTCTCAGTATTGTCAAAAATAGCCAGGAGAAAAAATCTTCCTGTGATAGTAACGAATCAGGTCTACAGTTCGTTCAAATCTGACGAGATAACTATGGTGGGCAAGGACGTTCCAACTTACTGGTCTAAATGTCTTATAAAACTTGAAAAAATTTCAGAGAACAGAAGAAACGCTGTCCTAAAGAAACATAGATCAAGGCCTGAAGGAATCGAAGAAGAGTTTATCATAGAGACTGAGGGTCTTTCCAAAGCGGAGAAAAAAATAGAAGAAGAAATAATATAACTTTTTAGAGCTCAAAACCCTTTTTCTTTACCAAATTAAAACCCTTTTCAAGATCTCTTTCATAATCCTTGTTTTCCTCCAATTTCTTTAGAACTTTTCTGTACTTACCTCTGGAGAAATCACTGTAACTGAAATAATTTAGAACATCCTCAACCTCTCCGATTACTTTATCAAAATCATCGTACTTATCCATAAGAACCATTAATGCTGTGAAATCCTCGTCTTTAAGATCTCTTTCCACATCCACTATATCCTTCAGTATAAGCTCTCTTGCACGAAAAACTTCAAGGTCTTTAACAACGGTTCCAAAGACTTTATCGTCTATATCGTTGACTATTCCAGGTATCTTGGCGAAAAGATCGATATCAATCGACCTATAACTGTAAAAACTCCTTACGAACTTGACCTCTCTTACATCGCTTTTCGCTTCTTTTATAGCTAAAAGGGTTTTCTTTTCCACGTTCGGTATCTGAAAAAGCTCTGTCAGATACTCAAAAAATAGGTTTCTTAAGCCCTCTTTTTCACCTTCCGGAAGATTTAATATCCCGATACCTCCAGAAAAAGCTGTATTGCATATGTTAAATATTTTATCACGTTTTGAAATATTTTTAGTATCTATCTCATCATCCATAGATCCTATCCAAGCATCAAGACATAAAAGCGATTCTACAACTGAATTAGAGAGTTTTTCATCAAGGACGTTGTTGTAAACGTTGACAACAGGAAGTGTCCTAAGGGATTTCCTGTTTTTCTCCCACTTATTCAACGGTTCCTCGAGTATTTTCCAAACACCTGATGTGCCTAATTCATCAGGAATTTTTTCTATACCTGATTCTAATTTATTTACCCTATCCGGTAAGAATTCCCTATAAATTTCTAAAAGCTCTCTCTTTTTCATCGCTATAAAAAAGATGGACGTATCCTAAATAAATAAGTTTTATACTATCTCAGAGTTCTCTCAGCAGATCAGAAAGTTTTTCAACAAATTCACCTGAATTTTCTCTGTTGTAACTGTTGAAGACCTCTTTCTGAAACTCTATGAATTGGGTTACTGAGTATCTTTCATCTACTTCTTTCCACATATCTCTCTTTTCGAACTCTTTTCTTGTTGCGGTTATGAACTCACAGTCACTAGCACCTAACGCCTTACACTTCAACTCTATGTTTTGACAAACTTCTTTGTGTACAAGCGAACCTCCACCTGCCATGGCTCCTGCTGTAAAGATATCAACAGGTTTTTCAAACTTTTCAAGCTTCAAATCTTTTAGATAGGGATTTTCCTTAATCTTGAACTTGGTGTATCTTCCCGGATAATAATTGTTTGTGTCATAAACACCCATTCCCATGCTGGCCGCTAAATCCATACCGACACTATAAATCTCTTCCTGGCTATCAAGTCCAAGTGTCTTGTTAGCATACTTAACGCATTCAAAACCCCAGAACCACGATATAAGGTATAACTTGTTCATATCGTTTCTTGAATGGAAGTATTCCGTTAGAGAGCTTATGAATATAGTTGGTAAGAGGTTGTAATCCGTGATACCGAGGGAAATTTTTCCATCCTCAAAAATAAGTTTTTTGGTAGCTAGAAGCTTGAATAAAAATGTTTTTTTCATTTTTACCTCATATTAAGCGTCTTGCTCCCAATTCTTATTCCATCGTTTCCTATAATAGTCTCATATTTGCCTTTTGCTATGTTAGTTCTCCTCAACTTTCTAATCTCCAAGTTTCCAAATGCTTCCTGGCCTATAGAGATATATTCGAGCAAAATCACTCCGTCGGCGACGAACTCTGCTATACCATACTTTGAAAATTTGTTCTCTATATCCCCCTGTTTCTCAGCTGTTATTATCGCTGTCTTGGAGTTCTTCCTGATGAATTTTATCACGTTGGATATGTTTGACCTTAACTTACCGTCATCAACCCACCTACTTCCTAGGACACTTAAAGAATCTAAAACAACTCTTTCAGGCTGTTTATTCTCTATAAATTCTTTTATATCGCTTAATACAAATTCTATGGAGTCTGTTGGGTCCATGTATTTTATGTAAAGACTGTCTCCTTCATATTTGCTGAAATCGAATCCAAACTCCTTAACATCTTTTTTTATATCTTCTGGAGATTCTTCAGTTGTTATATAAACACAAGTATCTCCTTTCTGCAGACCCTTCCATATATACTGAGAAGAAAAAGTAGTTTTACCAGCTCCTGGACCTCCTGAAAGAAGAATAACAGAGCTTTCTGGAATACCTCCCTCTATAAGTTCATCGAAACCTTCTATCCCTGTTTCAAACCTTTCCATTTATTAAACACCTATAAAAAGAATGGTCGGATTCTACATATAAAATTAACTAGAAACCCTTTATTTCATAAATTAATCCCAGTCATCCTTGGTAGGACAATCAGGGTCGATACACATATAATATGGTTTTCTTCCCTTCCTAGAAACTTTGATCCTTGGAAGACCACACTCTTCACAGACGTTCTTCAGGCCTTTTATATTTCCTTTTCTGGGTAGTGGGAATGAGTTATCACATTCAGGATAACCTCCACAACCAACGAATCTTCCTTTCTTGGTTCTTATGATTTTAAGTACATTACTACACTCAGGACAGGTTCCTAACTCGTTTTCCTTTCTTCTCTGTTCGTCGACAGCTTCAACAAGTCCTTTACCGATGTTTTCCTCTTTTTCCTTGAACTTTTCCAGTATTTCCTTTAGGCTTTCCTCCGCTTTCTTCAAAACTTCATCCTTAGATGTTTTACCATTTCTTATGGATTCCATCTGTTTTTCAAAGTCTCTTGTGAGCTCGGGTGAAAGTATTTCAGGACAGTTTTCTTCTAGGGATTCTACGACCGCCAAGCCAAGATCGGTGACTTTCAAAGAACTATCTCTTATGTATTTCCTGTTGTACAAAGAATCAACTATCTGAGCCCTCGTAGCCTTTGTTCCTAGGCCTTTCTTCTCAAGCTCTGATACAAGAGAGCTTTGAGTGTACCTTTTGGGAGGCTGAGTTTCTTTGTCCACTTTTTCAAGTTTTTCGACATCTATAATCTGGCCTTTCTTTAGTGGTGGTAGATCAACTTCCTTAGTCTTAACATAGGGTTCGTAGAGGTCGTACCAGTTCCTTTCAAGGGTTTTCTTGCCCTTTGCATCGAACTTTTCATCCTTTATATCAAGCTTTATTTTCAGGCTCTGCCTGACAGCGGGCTTTCCAAAAGTAGCGAAAAACCTTTTCACTATTAAATCATATACTTTTCTCTCCTGTTTTGAAAGTTTTTTACCAGGCGATAAACCTGTTGGGTGTATCGCAGGGTGAGCTTCGTCCTTTTTCTTTCCGTTTCTAGGACTTAATTTGCTCTTATTCAGCAGTTTTCCTACCAGTTTACTGTACTTGTCTTGCTTCTTCAGCTTGTTTAGTATAGTCTTGTAACCTAGTTTTGAAGGAAGTTTCTGAGAGCTTGTTCTTGGATAAGATATTAGGGACTGTTCATAAAGGTTGTGAGCTATCTGCTGGGTTCTTTTTGGCGAAATGTTGAAC
>JALDAG010000014.1 GCA_022729255.1 Candidatus Nanohalarchaeota archaeon
AACAGTTATATATCTTAGCCTCCAAAAATACTTTTGGAAAAACGAAAAGATGTTTTACAAGGTAAAGCTTTTTTATCTCTCCTCAGATCTTGATTGATTCATCATAGGAGAGCATGAAAAGTCTGTTCTTATGTAGACAACATATTTTAAAAAGTGTTACTGATGAAATACGATGGAGTAATTTTTGATAACGACGGAGTTCTTATAGAAATCCACAGGTCTGGAGACGTTTACGAGAAAGCGTTGAAAAAACTTTTCAAACAACAAGGGGTTAAACCCGCAAAAAAGGATCTTAAACCTTTTCTTTACAATAGAAACGTTAGGAAGGTTGAGAAGATCTGTAAAAAGTACGGTCTGAACACCAGAGAGTTCTGGAAGAGGAAAGAAGAATTGACATATGGTATACAGAAAAAAATGATATTAGATGGTTACAAGACCCTCTACTCAGATACGGATGTACTGAGAGACATTAATCTGCCTATGGGGATTGTTTCGAACAACCAACAGGCCATAGTAGATTTTATAGCTAAAAACTATGCGGAACACAGTTTTGAATGTTCATATGGTAGAGAAAAATCTCTGGAAGGTCTTTCAAGAAGAAAACCTGACACTTATTACTTGAAAAAATGTATGAGCGATATGAACGTCAAAAACCCTCTTTTCATAGGGGATTCAAGTGTGGACATAGAAGTAGCTCACAAGATGGGCATTGATTCTGTATTTATAAGAAGGGAGCACAGGGAGGGATATTATGTTACGAAAAGACCTACCTATGAGATAAAAAGTCTGGAAGAGCTGCCAGGCATCCTCAACTGATAATCTGAGGACCGCTTTCAACCCTTATTCATCTATTTTTTCCAATATCATGCTCCTTGATTCTCTTGGGTCAGCTTTTCCACCGGACTTCTTCATGACCTGTCCAACTAGAAAGTTCAGAGCGCCTTCTTCTCCTCTCTTGAAATCTTCTACAGCTTCGTTATTGGAATCAATAACCTCCACTATAATCTCATCAAGCTCCGAACCATCCGCTTTTAACATGTCCTCTTTCTCTACTATAACCCTTGGATCTTCTGGTTCCTCTACGATAATTCTTACAAGCTTCTCCGCATTCCTGTCAGTTATTTTCCTCTCCTCTAAAAGGCCTATAATATAGGATAACCATTCTATCTTAAGATTTGATTCTTTGTAGGTCATATCGTTGTAATTAAGCGTCTTTTTCAGCTCTTTTGTCATCCAATTAGCTGTTAAAGTAGTGTCGTGTACCTCAACAAGTTCTTCAAAGTCATCAGCTATCTCTTTTTCAGTTACAAGGGATTCAGCTATCTCTTTTTTCAAACCGTATTCTTCTATGAACCTCGAGAGTTTTTTATCGGGAAGTTCCGGTATATCATTCTCTATCTCAATTATTTTCTCATCGGTAACATCCAACTTGGTTAAATCCGGCTCCAAGATATAACCGTATCCTGCCTCTGACTCTTTCTGTCTCATCGAACGTGTTATTTCTTGTGAAGAATTATAGGCTCTTGTCTCTCGTTCTATATTTCTCCCCCTCTTTTTTAGGTTTTTCTGCCTTGTTATCTCATATTTAAGGGCTTTTTCTATGCCTCTTGTCCCTGTTATATTCTTGACTTCGACCCTCTCCCCTCCCTTTATAGATATGTTAGCATCCGACTTTATCGATAGATCTGATGAAGGGTCGTATATCCCCAGGTATTCCATTATCTTGGTCAATTTCTGTAAAAACCTTCTTGCCTCCTCAGGAGTTCTAAAATCAGGTTTTGTGACTATCTCTATAAGCGGTATTCCAGCTCTATTGTAATCTATAAGGGTGTAGTCAGAAGATGTTATGTCACCGCCTTTATGGATAATCCTAGCCGGATCCTCCTCTATGTGAAGCCTCTTTATCCGTATTTTTTTCTCCTGATTGCCAAGCCTTGTTTTAATTTCTCCGCTTTCACCGACAGGTATTTCATGCTGTGTTATCTGAAAGTTCTTGGACATGTCAGGGTAAAAATATGTCTTTCTTGAAAACCTCACCATATCGTTTATATCGCAGTTAAGTGCTAGACTTGCCTTTATAGCGTACTCGATAACTTTTCCATTGGTTCTTGGTTTGCTACCTGGCATACCAAGACATGTTTCGCAGGTATGGCTGTTAGGCTCTTCTGACAAATCAGTAGAACATCCACAAAAGAGTTTCGACTTTGTATCAAGCTGTATATGTGTTTCAAGTCCTATCTTTATTCCATCATCGTTCATCATACCACCTTAGGTCTCTCAAGGGTTCCAAAAGAATTTTCAAAAGCTTTTGCTGCAGCCACAATCTTGTCCTCTCTGAACTGATCTCCAATAAGATGCATGCCGATAGGCATTCCATCTACTTTACCACATGGAACCGACAGATGAGGTATACCAGCTAGATTAGGTCCGACTGTAAGTGTGTCCATAGCATACATCTCAACAGGTTTTATAGCTTTTGCTTCGTCTATTTTAGGAGCCACTATAGGCATGGTGGGTGAGGCCAAAACATCATACTCCTTGAAGGTTGTCTTGTACTCCTCGATTACAAGTCTCCTTACCTTCAAAGCTTTCATGTAATAAGCATCCTTGTAACCCTCCTGCCTCAAGAAATGACCTAACAGAACTCTCCTTTTCACTTCATCTCCGAAACCTTCCGATCTCATCTCTGAAAAGTATTCATTAAAACTCTTTTTCTCAGGGTCTTTCTCTATACCGTATCTCATACCACAAAACTTCGCCAAATTGGTGGACGCTTCCGACATAGCTATGATATAATAAGAGGGTATAACGTATTCTTTTGCTATTTTAGGCATGTTTACCTCTTTAACTTCGGCACCAAGGTCTTCAAAAATCTTGACAGATTCCCAGAATTTCTCCCTGACTTTATCGTTCATCCCTTCAAATTCCAGGTACTGCCTGGGAACTCCTATCTTCATACCCTCCACTTCAGGTTTTACATCAGCCAAACTACCATTTCCTCTATCTAATGTTGTGAAATCCTTCTCATCCTTACCTGATATGATATCAAGAAGTAATGCCGCATCCTCCACTCTTTTTGCCAAAGTACCTATTTTATCAAGTGAATTAGCATAGTCTATCAAACCGTACCTAGAAACCTTTCCATAAGTTGGTGTGATACCAACAACTCCACAGAAAGCCGCTGGATTCGAAATAGATCCTCCTGTGGACTGACCAAGTGCCATATGCGGTTGATCAAGTGCAGATGTTAGAGCTGCCGCACCTCCAGAAGATCCTCCTGTAACTCTTTCAGTATCATAAGGATTTCTGGGGATCTCATAGGCTGAATTCATACTGAAAGTGCCGAATCCTAATTCGTCCTGGTTGGTCTTGGCGAAGATATTTCCCCCTGAACTCTGAATCTTCTTCACGACTGTAGCTGTTATCTCAGGACGGTAATCTTCTAGAATCTTAGAGCCCGCTGTGGCAGGAAACCCTTCCACACATATATTATCCTTTACCGATATGGGTAAACCTTCAAGTTTACCTCCATTATTATTTACAGAGAAATTCTTGGAACGGATAGCGAATATTTTTTTATCAACCTTGTCAACTTCTTTTTTCAGATTCTTCAGATCGAAGCTTTCACCATTTTTTATACGTTCTATAATGCTTTTTTCCGAACTCATCAAGATAACCCCTTAGCTCTGACAATTAAATGGATTCAGTCCGAATCTTAAATAAATACTCTTCACTTTTTCATCTTTAAAGATGTGAATAACCCTCCAAAAACCATAGAAGCGATTAAAACACCAGCTGTGTGTATTAAGAACTCTGGAGAATCCTCCCAGATATGTGCGAAAAATCTTTCGTGCGGATTGTGATTATCGAAGTGTATCTTGCATTTTCCAGTGTTCCTTTCACATACTGCATGACCTGTTCCTTTTTTCTCCCTGAAATGTATCTTTAGAACTCCTTTACCTATACTTCTTCTCCAATCGGTCGAATCCTCAAAATAACTAACGTCTTTCATCTATTATCTATAGTATCCAACAATTTTAAGTTTATCACAGTCATTTTGATCCTAAAAATTTTTACCATAGTTCATAAAAAAAAACGATTCAGTTTATCGCTGAAGTGTTCAGCGAATTCTGGTATTCGTTTTTCATATGTTAAGTTGTTCAATTAACTGTTATACCTAAAAGATCCTATTTTGTATTGATTTAATTTCCGGCCTTTCCAAAAAAAGAGGGTGTTATCGTGGAAGAAAATACTGAGAAAAGAGAGGATAACAGACTTGACATACCTTTTATCCTGATGGATGAAGAAGATGGTTTTTCTGACAAAAAAATACTGGATATATCAGGCCAACATGAACACAGTCCTCTAGAAACTTCTCCATGCCGAATGAAACATATCTTGAACAATTCAGAGATTTCGAAACACTTGAAAAAACTTCCTTTAGCTATCAACGTGTCAGATACATCCTCTGAAAATGGTTGGAAAAACGCTTTTGGACAGTTAGAGATGCTCGAGAAGATGCCTTATTTTGGACCTGTCTGCATACTTACAGATTCTAAGATAGAAAAAGAAGTAGCTGAAAGACTTGGTTTATTCAGGTTGCGAACGATAGTTGTGTATGACATTGACCCTGAAAATTTGAGTGAAGACGTTTTAATCAGCGTTGAAAACCTTGTTTTTGAGCGAGTGCCTCTACTTATCAACATTAAAACCTCTGAGTTAAGCCAGTATAATCATGATAACTTCGAAGAAATGTTAAAACAACTTTCAGATGCGGGTGCCAAGTACTTTTCTTTTTCGGAAGAAGAAACGGGAAAAGAAGAACTCTTCGACCGTTTACAAGATAAAAGCGATGTTTTCATCTTCAAGAACCTCAGCTGCGGTATAACCAATGCACTGGGACTGAGCTATGATTACAACATCAAATTCCATTATCCTGAGAGATCTAGATGTGTCGATTGTATCAACTTCCAGAAATGTACAGGATACGCCAGTAACTGGAAAGAAAAAGAATATAACGAAGAAATCTTTGAAAAAATGGGGATCAAGGCGGAATTGATAGATGTGAAAGGGAGCGATGAAACCGCTACTTGCGGGATATACAAAAGATGTAACCATGTCTGCTCGGACTGCATATTGAAGAAAGGTAAAAAATTGGTGCTTAACGGTTCTTATTCCAAGAAGTTTTTGAACATAACTAAATGGTTGGTGGGGATCGATGTGGAACCATCAGAAGGATTAAACGGTTTAAATATGACGGACAAAGAGATAAAAAAACTCGAGAACTTGTGATTTCTCTATAATTCTCTTGAAAATACCATTTTTTTATAATTTTATAACCAAAATGTCACTAGTCGCTCATGACTAAGATAAGACAAGAAATACTTGAGCTTTTCAGGAAGAACTCTGAATCAGATTTTTCTACGTCCCATATTGCTAGGAAGGTATACGAAGAAGAGTATGAACAGGTACTTGATATTCTTTCAGGAGATTTTCCCACCAAAGAAGAGAAAAAGAAGGCTAAGAGAAAAAAATCCAAGATCCACAGGAGGATACTGCATCACCTGAACAAGTTAGTGGAAAGAGATATACTTGAAGTAACTAGAAGGGGTGAAAACGGCGAAAAGTTCTTCGGCCTGGCACTCGAACCTGGTGAAGAGATAGTATATGATACTGTAAGAAAAAAGAAAGTGGAGATTTCTCGTCCTGTACTGCCATCGCTACCCATCGAGAATCTTGGTAGAGAAGGCACAATAAAAAGGTTGGAAAAGGACAACTGGATACAAAAATTGGACTCGATCATGCTTGAGTCAAAAAAATTTGATAAAACCAACATATACCACGTTATAACCACTTCACTGGACTATATAAACGATGTTCTGGGAATTAATTCTTTCGAAAATGTTGTCTCTGAACTTTCCACTGACGAACTGATGAAATTCTTCCACAAGTTAACAAGAGACCTTGATGATTTCAACAAAGCGATCTCTCTGATAATAGATTTTTCGAGGCTTGACATAGAAGACAGAAAAAAACTCCTCATAGTCCTCAAAGATATAACACATCATCAAAATCTGAACATGGTTTTCGAACTCGACTCAGGCACCCTTAACCAACAGAAAAACTATTTTGAAGAATTAGTTCCTATAATCTCAAACCACAAAATATACTTCAAGAACAAAAATATAGATGATGTTCCCGTTTGGGTGGGGCATGCAGGTCCATACACATTCGACAAAAAAAAGTGGGAGAAACAGAAAGAAAAGACCAAGATGGCGAACTCTCTATGCTGTTCGCAGTCAACTCTTTTTGTGGATTTCAAAAAATTTATTAGTCATAACGGTAGTTTGGACCGTGAGAATTTCCGAGATATGTTTGAAAAAGCATACAGATCTCTTTTCATCGGAAGCTCCATACAGCGGAAGCAGAAACACCGTCTTTTTAGCAAAATACTTAGCATAAATGAGGAAGGTAGTAGGAAAGAATTCTTTATATACAGCAGGAACTACCTCAGAACCTGGAATCTGGAGACATTATCCTCTAGGTTCGACAATAAGACTACAGTGAATCTTATGGAACACCTTAAAAAAGACATGGACGAATTCTGTGCAGCAGAATCAACTATATACAAGTCTTGTGGTATGCCCATAGAATTCAAAGTTGCTATGGCGCCAGGATACGGTGAAAAAACCAAAAAAATGCTTTCAAGGGAAAAATATAATATGCCTGTGGTTTCAGGGGTTGAAGATATATACTCCGAATCCTTCAGGAAAACGGTTGAGCTAAGGGACAGGCTTTCACATGTGAACGATGGTGGCAACATCATAACTGTGAGAAGAAAAGGAGGAGCCTCAAATTCAGATATCATCCAGGAATTAAACGCTATAATAAACACGTATGGATTCGAACTTTTCAGATATAAGACCGGAAACTCTTTGAACAAGGATTCAAGCATCGAGAGGTTTTTAAGATGAGTGATTTCAAGAGCGAATCAGCTCTGGAGCTTTGGAGAAAATCCCTTGAATTCATAATGGAAAATGGAAGGGATTTTGATGATGAAGACGAAAGAGTATGCAAGGAAGTTTTCAACCTTGTTCTGAAACTTGAACCCGATCCAAAAGACATCAAGGAACCAATAAAAAGATTGAACGAATTCGAGAAATGGATATATCCTTCTCTGGACGAGATAAAAAGCAACATGCTTTCAAAAGATGCTTCCATCGGTTACGAGTATTCATATGGTAACAGGGTTTTCGGATTTCCTGGGAACGGTTCTGAAAAAGACCAGATAAACGATTTTATTGTGCCTCTACTTGAGGAAAATAAGAACTCAAGAAGAGCCATAATAACGGTTTGGAATCCCTTGATGGATAGCGATATTTTCAAAAAAGAGGTTCCCGGAGTGATAAGCATAGACTTCAAGTTGAGGTTCGGGAAGCTTAATGTGACTGAGATAATCAGGAGTAACGATATTTTTTACGGTTGGCCGGCGAATATTTATCAGGTCTACTGTCTTCAGAATTTCGTAGCGGAGAAACTCGGCGTTGAACCAGGGTTTTTGACCACTATATCTACTTCCGCACACATATTTGAGGATCAGGAAAAGTATATAAGAAAAGTTCTTGGAGACTGAACAATCATTCTTTTATCATGTCGTACAAGAAATACATTCCTCCAAATAGGAGAGATGTTATAACAACTATTTTCTTGAAATCTGATTTATCCATGTTCTTCAACTTATCAACATACTTCCTAACAGTATTCCTAGAAACACCCACCTTTTTGGATATATCCGACTGATTCAAACCGCGAGAGCTATACCTGACTATTTCCTTAAGATGTACATGGTTAAGACCGTATTTTTCAGCTATTTTCCTCAGTTCATCTTCTAAAACATCTTCGTTTTCCACTAGATCGGAAAGTTTAAGCCCCATACTATATATTAAGTATGTAATAGGAGTTTAAAAAAATTAACTTTTATGATGTTAAATTATCATAATGGTTAATTTTTACCATTATATGCGGAAATATTTCTAAAAAATAGTGTAAAAGAATAAAAAATAACAAATATAAAATGAGAGTTCAGAAAAAGCGAACATCGATTAAATGATTATACGGCTCTAGGACCCTTGAAGTGATCTCCTTCCCTGTTCTCCGTGTTGGAGAAAACCTTCTCTAGAGAAAAACTTTCCTCGACTTGGTCGTCTCTCCTCCTATCATCCAGATCTATCGGGTGAAAAGCCGGATCAACGCCTTCCGTATCGATATTATCCAAAGATTGGAAAGAATCCAAGGCATTAATAAAATCTTCTTTAAACTTCTCTATCTCACTTTCAGAAAGTTTGATCCTGGCGTTCTCTGAAACAGATATTATGGTTTCCCTGTCAACAACTTTCTCCATATCTGACATATATCTAATAAAATAGTACTTAATTCTTAAAAAAACGACTAGCTTTTATACCAACTTAATATTCATTAATCATTGTAGAAGAAAACATATTTTATTAAACAAGTAATGGCGATACAAAAAAACATTTATAAACTAGAAGAAAGAAATTATAGTTAAGTCTCATAGCTTTAAGCGTTGGGCACGCGAAAAGCATCTTGTTTGGGCAACAAGACGAAAAGACTTATAATCCGAATAATTTTTGACTCGTTGGGCAACGAATCGAAAATTTGGGCAAATTTTCTAGATTTAATTAGACATTATTAGATATTTCTCCGAAAAGTTTCTCTACTTCTCGGAAGGACTTTACAAACAAAGGTTGGTATCCGCTGTTTAAAAAACATAGTTGTGTTGAATAACAACCTTTCAAGGGGATAAAAAAATGGAAAAGATTGTGGATGATACGGTTAGTAGAAATTCGAAACAAAACGAGCAGTTTGAAGATATAAAGGATGCTAAAATCCTAGTTGTTGGAGTCGGGGGAGCAGGTAATAACATGATAACCCGGATGCACAACAAAAATGCTACAGGTGCAGAAACCGTAGCAGTTAACACGGATAAACAGCACCTACAGGTATCAAGAGCTGATAGAAAAATTTTGATAGGTCAAGATCTTACAAGAGGTCTTGGAGCAGGAGGACACCCTGAAAGAGGTTCCAAAGCTGCTGAAGAAAACAGGTCAGAACTAAGATCGCTTTTTGCAGATGCTGATATGGTCTTCCTCTGCTGTGGTCTGGGAGGTGGAACAGGTACAGGAGCAATACCTGTACTTGCAGATATTGCAAAGAGCGAGGACTGCATCGTCATAGGAACCGTCACGATGCCATTCCAGATAGAAGGTGCAAGAAAATCAAAGGCAGAAGACGGTCTTCTACGTTTGAGGCAACACGTTGACACTGCAATCGTTATCGAAAACGACAAACTGATCGAGATTGCGGGAGACATGCCTCTTGACCAGGCTTTCGGAGTGGCTGACGAACTGATCACAACGATGATACAGGGAGTCACCGAAACAATATCAGAGCCTTCACTTGTAAACCTTGATTATGCGGACGTCAAAGCAATTATGCACTCAGGCGGAGTTGCAGTTGTCGGTTATGGTGAGTCCGACACAAGTAACAAAGGAAAAGAAGCAATCGCAGAAGCTCTTTCCAACCCCCTACTTGATGTTGACTTCGAGGGTGCAAACGGTGCTTTGATCCACGTTGAAGGAGGAAACGACCTATCACTTAACGAAATCAATGACATAGGTCAGACTGTCATGGAGAAGCTTGATCCTCAGGCACAAGTTATCTGGGGAGCAAGGCTGAACGACGATCTTACGAACAAAGTTCAGGTAATAGCTATCGTCACAGGCGTAAATTCCCCCTACGTCTTAGGTCCTGTAGACAAGCATGACTCCGATGCAGAAGTTTCGGACATGGAAGAATTAGGATTAAGAGTGGTAAAGCACTAAAAATCCCCCCCTATATAATTTCAACAATTCCCCCCCCCCCAGGGTCGGAAGGCTTGAACCCTTCCGATCCCATTCAAGGGTTCAAAAAAACCTTGAAAGACATCCTTCGAAGAGAAGGATGGCAAAATGTTGTAGGCCATGCCTACAATAGGTGGTGCATCCCTCTGCTAGGAAATAATTCTGAACTTCCCCCCCCCCACAGAATATTTAGCCTAGCAAGACACTATTTCTTAACCCCCCCCACGGGTGTACCACCTAAACCAATCATTTTTTCTACAAAAATCACATATTTTAAAAGAATTCAAGACACAATAACAACAGAGGTTCTAGTTATGCCACAACAGGTAGATGTAAATAGTGTAAGAAAAGGAGGATATTTGCTTATCGATGAAGAACCATGTCAGGTAAAATCTGTGAACAAATCCTCACCAGGAAAACACGGAGCAGCAAAGTATAAGATCAGAGCAGAAGGTATATTTGATGGACAGACCAGAAACATGGTTGAAAAGGGAGGTACCAAGCTTCTAACACCTGATATAAAGAAGAAAGTCGGACAGGTCGTATCCATAAAAGGAGATATAGCGCAGATAATGGACATGGACACATACCAGACAGAAGAAATGAAGCTACCGGAAGACTTAGATGTCACCGAAGGACAAGAAATCGTTTATTGGGATATAGAAGGTAGAAAATTGGTGAAAGGGAAGAACAAGAAATAAATCCCTTTCTCACAAAATATCTTTTAAAAAACTAGTTTTTTCTATATATTTTAAATAAAAGTTACAACACTTTTTTTAAATACAATTTATAACAGATTAACACGAGGTTATAAAAATGAAAAAATTGATCGCAGTTTTGGCAATATTTTTGGTGACTGTAACAGGATTCGCAGTCGCACAGCCGGAAAACCTAGAAGTAGGTCCCGGATTCATAGGTCCCGAATCAAGACTTTACGGTCTAAAAACAGGTCTTGATAATGTAGCAATGGCTTTGAGGATAAGAACACCTGGAAGAGTCGCTCAGCAGAGAGCAGCAGAAGTAGATCAGATGATAGAAAGAGATAATTCAGAAGCGGCTGAAAGAGCTTCGCAGAGCCTTGAAAGAACAGTAGAAAGAGGACAGGAAAGAGACAATGAAGGCATAGAAAGAGCCATGAATGCTTTCGAGGAATCAATGAATAAAATGGAGCAGAGGATTGAAGAAGCACCTACAGATGAAGCAAGAGAAGGTATGGAAGGAGCTCTTCAAAACATGAGGAATGCTAGACAGAACATGGAGGAAGCGATGCAGAGAAGACGAGAAGCAGGTATTCCTGATGAAGGAGATGCCCCAGGTGAAAATGACGTCGATACTCCTGAACCAGATGAAGGTCCTGATCTTCCAGAAGAGACAGGAGAGACTCCTGAAGAGAGGATGGATGAAGCAAGAAATCTTATGGAGCAGGGAAGAACATCCTTAAGTGAAGGCGATGAATTCCTTGGTGAAGACGATTTTTCCCAGGCTTTGGAAAAGTTTGAAGAAGCCGAAAGAAAGTTTCTAGAAGCTAAGAATAAGGTTGAAGGAGTTGAAGATGCTGAAACGTTAAGAGAACATCTAGATATTTCAGCAGAAGGTTCCAGGCTTATGAAAGAAAGCATGGAAGCTTTTAAAGATGGAGATCAGGTCGAAGCATTGGAAAAGGCGGAGCAGGCTCATCAGAAATTCGAAGAGATAGATGTGGAGGGTAGGTGATTTAGATGAAAAAATGGACTGTTTTTTCGATTTTAGCAATGATACTGATAGCAGGTTCTTTTGCAGTGGCAGAACAAACACACATGTCGCCAGAACATCCTCTCTACCAGTTGAGAAGAGCTGCAGAACTCGGTTCTGAAAATTTAGCACCTAATGAAACAGTTAGATCAGAGCTCATGGTTCGAAATGCTGGTAGAAGAGTTGCTGAAGCTAGAGAGATTTCTGAAGTGAATGAAAGAAGAGCGATGGAACTCTCAGAGGAGTATTCAGAGAAGATAGGCGAAGCAAAAAGGATCGGAGAGAGAATAAGTGAAAGTGCAAGAAAACAGGATTTTGAAGCTTTGATCGCCAATGCGACACAACACCATGCTGAAGTTCTTTCACAGGTCAGAGAAAGAGTATCAGAAAATGCAAGAGAATCCATAGACATGGCTCTTGACAGTTCGATGACCGGTCATAAAAGGGCTTTAGAGCGACTAGAAGAACATACAGGGGAAATCCCGGAACACATCGACATAGAGGAAAGAGTGCCAGAACACGTCAGAGATAACATAAGCGCACGGGATAGGAACGGTGAGCAGGGAGAAGACGATGACGAGACAGAGGAACCAGCTGATAATGGTGAAGAAGAAAACCAGACAACAGAGGATTAAAATCCTCTTAAATCCTTTTTTTTTTATTTTACCTTTATTGTACGGGAAAGTTATTTCTAAGTAAAAGACCAATTTTTTGATATGGAAACAGAAGAAAAAGTGATGCGGAACATTATTCCTGATAAGGAGGAGAGAAGAAAAGCCAAAGAACAGTTCAGAAAGATAAAGAAGTTTATAAAAAAAGATTTTGGGCTTGAATCTAAATTGATGGGATCCATAGCAAAGGAGACCTTTTTAAAAGGAGATAAAGACCTCGATATATTTGTATTCTTTCCAAAAAACGTTGGTAGAGAACAGCTTGAAGACAAGGGTCTTGAAATAGGTAAAAAAGTTTTTGAACAGTTTGATGGAGATTATGAAGTAGAATACGCTGAGCACCCATACACAAAAGGATACATCGACAACTTCGAGATAGAAATAATACCCGCGTACCTTGTGGACAACCCGGATGATATGCAGTCTTCGGTTGACAGAACGCCTATGCATACAGAATGGGTTAATGAAAACCTTTCAAGGGAAGAAAAGGACCAAGTAGTGCTTTTAAAGGTTTTTCTAAAAGGTCAAAATATTTACGGGTCCAGCCTCAAAACAAGAGGTTTTGCAGGGTATCTCTGCGAGATACTTGTGGCGAGGTATGGAAGCTTCAGAGAGGTCTTAAAAGCCACCAAGAAATGGGGGGAGAAACAGATTATAGATGTTGAAAGACACCATGAAAAACTGCCCAAAAACCTTGAAAAGAGATTTAAAAATGATTCTCTGATTGTTATAGATCCTACTGACCCTGAAAGAAACGTTGCATCTGTTTTGAGCCTTGAAAATTATTCGAAATTTCTCTTCAAATCCTGGAAATACCTTAAAAATCCTTCTGAAGAGTTCTTCTTTCCAAAAACTGTGCGGCCTAACCCGAAAAAGATAAGGGAAGAGATCAAATCCAGGGGTGAGATGTATGAAATATTTTTCGAGAAACCTGATCTAACGGACGACATACTTTATCCGCAGCTCAGAAAACTTATGAGAAGACTTAGAGATGTACTGGAGGAAAACGAATTCCAGCTATTTGACTATGGTTTCCACGTCGGAGATAAATATGTGAGGATGGTATTAGACCTGCAACTCTCTGAACTTCCGGGAAAAAGAAAACACAGGGGCCCTAAGATATTCCACAACATCGAAAACGTCATGGATTTCACATCCAAATATCCCAATACTTGGGTGAGCGGTTCAAGGCTGACAACAATTGTTGAGAGAGAACACAAATTTGCCAAAGATCTACTTGAGGATTTCCTATCAGGAGACATAGGGGAAAAGGGTGTACCAAGAAACCTTGTGGATAATGTTCAGAAGAGGATTATCAGAGAGGTTGAAGTGGATGGAACCGATGAATGGTTGCTGTTCCTTCAAAAGTTTCTTCACATGAGAGGATAAAGGATGAAAAAGGTAAATATCATTGTTATAGGTCCTCCAGGAGCTGGAAAAGGTACACAGTCCGAGAGAATATCTGGAGAACTCGGAATCCCTCATATCTCAACCGGTGATATGCTTAGACAACACAGTGATCTTGAAACAGAGCATGGAATGGCCAGAGATTACATGGATAGAGGCGATCTAGTTCCTGATAAAATCGTTTACAGCATTCTAGATCACAGGTTGAAGAAAAGAGATACAGAAAACGGTTTTGTACTGGATGGTTTCCCCAGGGATATCTCTCAAGCCAGGCATCTTGAAAGTATGGAAAAAATCGATGCGGTCATAAGCTTGGAAGTTGACAAAAATAACGTGATAAGGAGGTTGACCGGTAGAAGAATCTGTGATAGCTGTGGAAAAACATTCCATTTGGATTACAAACCACCTGTTAAAGAAGGTGTTTGCGATAAATGTGGGTCGGACCTAGTTCAGAGAGAAGACGATAAAAAAGATGTCATAGAACAGAGGTTAAAAAAGTACAGGGATAAAACTCTCCCTCTAAAAGAGTTCTACAGGAAAAAAGGTGTGTTAAGAAAAGTAGACGGTAACAAAGACATAGAAGCTGTGTGGAACGATATAAAAGAAATGATCGAAGAATTTTTGAGGTAGATAATACTTTAATCATAAAAAAAGCTTTCTATAAATATAGGTTATGGAGAAAAAAACGATTTTTCTTTTGACTGCGATAGTGTTGCTATCTACCTTTATACTGGTAGCTGCTTTTTACGGGCTCACAAACCTATTAGAATTTAGCGATACAGGCACAGCTGCTAGGATAAAACTTACAGGAACCATAATGCCTGGTTCTCCCGGGATGTTTTCTATTGACAGTGTTGATCCCGAGAATTTTCAGAGACTTGTTGAAAGCGCACAGAACGAAGGTGTAGACGCTTTTTTGTTAGATATCAATTCTCAGGGAGGTTCAGTAGTAGCATCTAAAGATGTTGCCAGAACTGTGGAAAATATAGATGAGCCCGTAGCATGTCTAATGAGAGATGTTGCTGTATCTGGAGCTTACTGGGTTTCCACGGAATGCGATTATATAGTTGCTGATTCCCTCACAATGACGGGTAGTATAGGTGTTATGTCATCTTACCTGGAATTCACAGGATTAATGGACGAGTACGGCATAGAATATGTCAACCTTTCATCTGGTGAATACAAGTTGGCTGGAAGTCCTTTCAAGGAATTGACAGATGATGAAAGACAGATTATTGAAGACCAGTTGGAAACCGTTCACAAGGAGTTCAAACAACAGGTCGCGGAAAGCAGGAATCTGTCGATGGAAGATGTCGAAGAACTGGCTACAGGAGAAACTTTTCTTGGAATAGATGCAAAGGAAAAAGGACTCATAGATGAAACAGGTGACAGAAGAGATGCTATCAACTATCTTGAGGAAGAGACCAACAAGTCTATTGAGGTGAAGAACTTTGTAAGAAGAGAAGGGTTCAATATCTTGTCCTTGTTAGCAACAAAAATAGGTGAGGGCATAGGAGAAACTCTTTCAATAGATTTTGAGAGAGATATAACTCAAGAAACTTATTCTTTCAGGTAAAAATAAAAAAGTGTGTAAAATCACTTGTGAGGCTTCCCGTTCTTCCAAACCATCTCAAAGAGAGGTCCTAGAGCATCGGAGGCCGCATGACCAGAATTGGACCAGAACATAGTTTCCTGCGTTGGATGTATATCATCGTGAGTAAGTGAAAATGACACGTGGCTCTCATCAACAATAACAAACCTTCCTTCAGGTGTGTGCTCCGCATCAGAATGAGATCTTATATCAGCGTACTCGCTGACCTCGTTGAAAATCTGTTGGTTTTCCTCGGTCTTGGGAGCAACAATCCTGATATTCACTCCTAGTTCTTTTGCTTTCTTCAGAGTGTCCATGTGGTTCTCCTTTATATCTTGAAGTCCTGAGGCCGTAGTCATTATCCTGATATCTTTTTCAGCATTATTTATCATGTTACCCATTCTTTTATGGACATTATATTTTCCTTTTATAGCTCCTGACATCTCAGCAGGATCTACAAGACTTACTCCTTCATCATAAAGATTCTGGAGCTCGTTTACAGCGCTTGACTCCTTAAATCTATCTATCCTATCCATCTTTTCCTTTAATTCTTTCTTGTGAAGCTCTTTAGTGTTCTCTAGAGCTTCTTCAGGTGGAACGGCAACATACTGCATTGGTTTGGAAGGCTTCAGAATAGCAAAACCTTTCTCCGCTAGTGATTCCAGAACATCGTAGGACCTTGATCTTGGAACACCTGTCATTTCGGAAAGTTCTCCAGCAGTCGAAACACCTCTTGATATAAGTGCTGCGTAAACTTTCCTCTCGTACATGTTCAATCCAACGTCTTCCAAAGCATCCAGAGTTTCTTGACTAGCAACCATTATTTTTTCCACCTTCTAAAAATTATTTTTTTACAACCCTTAAATAATTATCAGTATATGTCATTGGTGGTAGATTAATACCACTATAAAAATTATTGTATCCCTCTTATTTAAAGGTTTTAATTGAATTGTTAACAAAACATTTAATTCTGACTCTTATAAAGTCTTGCGACTTTTTCTATTGAATCAGCATCTTCCTTGTCATCTCTGAACCTTTTCAACCTCGGAAATCTCAATGCAAACCCTGAGGTATATGTAGGACTTTTCTGTATCTCCTCAAACTCAGCCTCTACCACAACTTCCGGAGACACTTTAACCTGTCTACCATCCTCTTCAACTATCAATGGTTCTAATCTATTTGTTATCTCCTCAAGTTGTTCATCTGTAAGACCTGTAGCAAGCTTGCCGACCTCTAAATAGTTTCCATCTTCATCCCTGCATCCCATTGTCAAACTTCCAAGCCAGCCACTTCTACGTCCTTCGCTCCACTCCGCCCCTATTATAACAAGATCGAGTGTTTCCATGACGGGTTTCAACTTCACCATGTATCCCACCCTTGAACCTGGCTTGTATTCTGCATCAAGGTTCTTCATCATTATGCCTTCTTGTCCCTCTGAAAGCGATCTCTGTTGCATTGCATTCACATCTTCCTCATCATCGGTTACTATCCTATCAACCAACCTTATAACCCCTTCCTTTTCCTCAACTATTTTCTCAAGTTTAAGAAACCTTTCAGAGTACTTTTCCTTAATTAACGCTTTTCTTAAATAAAGGATGTCGAAAGGCCTTACCTCCACAGGTATTTTATTCACAATATCTTCTATGTCGTATTTTCTCTTGATCCTCTTAGAAAGCCTCTGAAATGGCACCATTGAACCGTCATCAGGATCATATGCCACTATCTCCGAATCTATTATACATTCATCTGTATCAACGAATTCCTTAACCGCTTTTTCGACATCGGGAAACTGCTCGGTGACATCATCGAGCCTTCTAGTGAATATTTTTACCTCGTCACCCTTCTTGTGTATCTGTGCTCTCATACCATCATACTTATAATCCACTCCAGCAGGTTTTCCAACGGTTTCAAATCCTTCACCTATAGTATCAACCTTTTTAGCTAACATAGCATTCACAGGCCTGAATATCTTCATCTCTAAACCCCTTAATCCTTTGATGCCCTTGTTCTTTGCGGTCACAGCAACATCTCCAAAATCGTTTGTGACATCATATCCGTGCTGAACAGCTTCCTTTAAGTAAGAATAAAGATTCTTGGCATCTGATTTGTCCAGTACGATAAAATCAAACCTGTCAAAATCTATCTCAGACATCTCTGATAATTCAAAATCGAAAGTTTCATGTTCAACATCTCTTTTTTCTTCCAAAAACTTTTGAGAGACTTTTTTGCCCACTAAAACTCGTTTTCCGTTAAATTTTTCCTCCGATGCTTCTGTAATCTCCAGAATACTGGGAAAAAACGCCTCTAGTATAGCATCTCTTACTATCCCCTCTCCAACCCCTAGCCTCATATTCCTCAAAACAGTCCTAACTATATATTTAGCTTCTTCAGGCTTAGCCATGCTCAATATTTCCGATATATTATCTATCTTCCTTGATTGACTTCCAGAACCCTCGAAATCCGCGATCTCCTTCAAATTTTCATGCACCTTCTCAACAGTCAGTTTACTTACTGCGAAGGTCTGCTGTCTTTTTCTTCCTAAAATATTCTCAGCGGTTTCCCCAAGATCTCCTGTTGACTTCCATTCCTGATTAATAGCTTTTTCTCCACTTCCCGAAACTTTTTTCAGGGCCTTGACCATAAGCTTTGATGATATTCCTATGTCTTCATCCTTCCATGCACTGAATATCCTGCCCATACATAACTTCACAAGTATTTCCAGCTCCCTGTCATCTCTTCCAGAGAAAAGATCCGAAAGTATGGCTGTCTTCTCCAAACTGGACTGTGTCGAACCGAGTTTCTTGTAAAAATCTACGAGATTTGAATAATCCATAAAGAAAATTTCCTGTTCAAGGTTAAAATATTTGGCACAGGTTAAGATTAAAAGACTTGAAAACAATTTCTTTATATATGGAATCCGATGAGCTGTTGGATTTATTGAGTTCAAGGGTATCTGTTACCAGGTATTCTGACGAGGATCTTGAAAGGGATCAGATAGGTAAAATACTTGAAGCCGGTAGATGGGCTCCTTCAGCCGGAAACATGCAGTGCTGGGAGTTCATAGTCGTTGAAGACAAAAAGATAAAGGAAAAGCTTTCAATGTATTCTTACAATCAATCTCATATCAGAGAAGCGCCTATATGTATAGTGGTGCTAGGAGATGAAAAGAAAGCTGCTAGGAGATTTGAAGATAGAGGTAAAAACCTGTATATGATACAAGAAACAGCTGCTGCAATGCAGAACATGCTTCTAATGGCTCAAAGCCTTGATCTTGGAGCTGCCTGGGTAGGCGCTTTCAAAGAGGAGGATGTCAAAGAACTCTTAGAGATACCGGAAAACCTGAGACCGCTATCCATGATCACAGTGGGCTATCCTAGGGAGAGACCACATATTTCAGAAAAGAAAAGGATAGTTGAATCGACTTTTGTAAATACTTATGGTCACAAGCTCCACCGACTGATGGAGGAAAGAGAATGGAAGGGATTTAAAACCTATTTCGGAAAATTAAAAGAAAAAATCAAGGGAGAAATAGGAAACGATTAAATAATAAAACTACTCTGAAGCCTCTCTGATATCCTCCAAACTGAGCTTTTTTCTGCCATCCGCATTACAAACCTCTATAGCTTCACGTGCTATTTCATCTGCAAGTTCTTCTACTTCAATATTTAAACGTTTAACAGCGTCTTCAGTTAATTTTTTGGCACCAGCGTTTCTCATTATCCTTTCAAGAGTTGCCAGAGGTAACTTCATACACAAAAATTTCTGTTAGATTCTTAAAAAACTGTCGTGGTAACTTAAAAACAATGGATATTCACGTAGTGGATTCAAACATTTTCATACACGGTAAAGGTATGAAACTGCCTTTTGAAAATATGTTGACAGTCCCGGAAGTTACAGGAGAACTGGAATCAGAAGAAGCGATAAATAGGTTTGAATCAGAAGATGTGGGTATAGAAGAACCCTCTGATAAAGTTCTAAAAGAAGTCAGGAAAAAGGCCTTGGAACTCAACTCTGACGTGTCAGATACGGATCTCAAACTCGTGAGTCTGGCGAAAGAAAAAAAATGCTTCTTGGTCACCGATGATTACCACATGCAGAACCTCGCTGATAAGATGGATATCAGATGGAAAGGATTTCTAAAAAAAGGTATAGAGGAAAGTTATGAATGGAAAAAAGTTTGTTCTGACTGTGGAAGAGATGTTGAAGGAGCTAAATGTCCTGTTTGTGGAGGAAAACCAAAGATATCTTCTAACTAGTTTTCCTGTATACATGCATCAACATGTCCCTGAACATTATCAGGACTGTTGGACCTATAATGAATCCTTTGATTCCAAGCAATACACTTCCGGATATCATACCGATAAACAACAAGAAAGAATTCTCCTTTATATCCGGTACATCTATCCTGGGTTTTATATATATCTCAGGAAGGGTGTCTATGAACAAGAGACCAAATATAAGAATCGCCAGCCCTGTCCATATATTTCCCAGTGCAAAATAAAGTATTCCTAAGGGAATATAAACAATGAAATTGGTTAAAAGAGGTATAAAGCGAACTATAGCCAATAAAATCGCCCATCCTATCCAGAACTCTATTCCCAAAAGGAAAAAACCTATACCCGATATGACAAGAACCGAAAAACTCATCAAAGCCCGCTTAAGAAAAACGCCGTTGTAGAGGTCGTAGATACTTCTAATGAACACTTTCAATATATCGGCTATCTTTTCATCCAACCTCTCAAGGGAGTAAAAAAGATCGTTACGTACGTCCTCACCGAAGAAAAAGAAGTATATTGAAGTTGCCACATATACAAATGAAGAGATGAATAGTTTAGGAGCGTCTCTGAAACCTCCAATGAGATAAGATCTTAAATTAACCATTAAATCCCTTACGATGGATTCCATATAATTAGAGGCAGCTGCAGGAAACTCTAAAAGATCCATTATGAAAATCACGGAACCAATGATTGTATCAACGAAGTTCTCAAAGTTTAGAATTATGGATAAAATACCTGTGACAAGACCATAAAACAAACCCAAGATCAAGATTAGTATGGCCATAATGATTATAAGTCCTGAAACTCCTTTTCTACCCTCAAGGATTTCATCTAAATTTTCTTTAACAAATATGAATATGTAAGCAGTGAAAACACCTAATATAACTGCATCAAGAAGCGGCCAAATAAGATAAGCTGTAAATACCAGAAGTGCGATTATAGTATAGTTTTTTATCTCTCCCGACTCCATCAAAAAAAATTTGGTTTTTTAATAATAAAACAGTTTCCTCCAAACCTTTCTCTGTGAATGTCGAATGGACGAAAAAATGAGAGATATCATGAATGCATTAAGAGATGAATACGGGATACCCGAACCATCAAAGAGGAGCGATCCTGTTCGTTCATTGATAAGAACTATTTTGTCCCAAAACACAAATGATAGGAACAGGGATATAGCAGCTGATAGGCTCTTCAAGAAGTTTGGATCTCCTGAAGAAATACTGAAAGCTGATTTGGATGAAGTAGCTGAGGCAGTGCGACCCGCAGGTCTGGGCGACACAAAGGCAGAGAGAATCAAAAATTTCTTGGAGGTTTTGATGGAAGAAAGAGGAGAAATCAGTCTAGAACATCTGCGCGAAATGAACGTCGAAGATGCTAAAAATTATTTAAAAAGGTTTAAAGGTATAGGGCCTAAAACAGCAGCAGTAACGCTTCTATTCGTTTTTGGTATGCCTTTGATGCCTGTTGATACCCATGTACACAGGTTGTCAAAAAGAACAGGTATTATAGAAAAAAATTGTTCTAGGAATAGATCCCACGACATCCTTGAAGAAAAGGTTCCGGATGACAGGATGTACGAGTTCCACATAAACCTTATAAAACATGGAAGATCAGTGTGCAAGTCAAGAAAACCGTTATGCAATAAATGCGTTTTGAGGGATCTCTGCGATTATTACAGCCGTGATATAGATGACT
>JALDAG010000040.1 GCA_022729255.1 Candidatus Nanohalarchaeota archaeon
TCCCAAAGACTCTGTTTGTTCTTCAGCATCGGTCCTGTCAAAAACACTTATATCCACCTCGCCCTCACAAGTTCCGCCACAAAAACCTGCTCTGAAATTAACCCTTACAGCTTCAGTAGATCTTGGACCAACTCTTATCGTCGCTGAATCTCCTTCTGACCTCATTCCTTCTATAAATACATCCAGACTTCCGTCTTCTATATCCCCTACTTTTATCTCAAATGTCTTTGTGATGTCAGCCTCATTGGATATGAACAGATTAACGAAATCTTCCTGTTCAAAAGAAACGGTGATACTCCCCTTATCAGTATAAAAAATCTCTTTGTCTATCAATAAATAGCATCTTTCTTCGCTGACCATCTCTAAACCATCTGCTTCAACCCATAAATAATATTCCTGGATGCTTCTCCAGTCTTCTCCTATAACAGCCTCACATTCTTCAAAGTCTGAATCAAAATCCGAGCATAATATATCATTACACATCCTGTCTCCACATACTTTTACCGAGTCTATATCCCCATCATAGTCTATAGATCCTGGCTCGAAAAAAACTTCGTCTCCAACACTGTAGGGAACGTCCTGTTCCTCTCCACTATAATCTATGACTGTGTGTTCACATGCGTCTTCTATATCTATGGGTATCAGAACCTCGAATTCAAAAGGTCCTTTTTCGTAGTAATTATCATATATTATGTTCTCCTTCCACTCTGTAAGATCATGTAGATAGTCATGTGTCGAGGAAACATCTTCCGCACCGAAATAACATGATAGTGGAGAAACATCCTGATTTGTGCAATCATCGTAATGTTCTCCCGAGTATTCTCCATAATAAACGCTCCATTCATAGGTCTGCCCATGTCCAAAATACCTCCCATCTAGAACCATAGCTATCCATCCCTCATCCCCTCTTTCGTAGTCATCAGATTCTCCGCTTTCAGGAGCATCGCTTCTTATAACCTCTTTTACCTTTTCAGTGCCCTCGCAATTTGGATCATCACAGCTGAACATTTCAGAGTTGTTTTCATCATAAAACCTTATGGAAACAGGATCTTCGCCGAAATCACGGAAAGAAACGTTCAAAACAGGTTCTCCTGTCTCAAAAGTTTTTCCATCCTCTGTCTCAACATTTATCTCTGGTTTCGTGTTGTACCTGACTTCTTGAGGTACCCCGTAACTATCCGAAATATCTTCGTAATCTGTTTCACCTCCTACAGCTAACCAAGAAACCTTTTCAGGATCTGTACCTGTGGATTCGCATTCAGCGCCTGTAGAAACGCTGCAAACCCTTAAATAAAATCCTGAATTATCAACATCATAAACATTGACGTATCCCGTGTCTCCTTCATCGTTCAAACTTGCGACAACTACAGGAGGTTCTTCAAAACTTTCAATATCGCTGAAGCCTTCTTCAAAATCTATCCTGTACCAATCACCCTCTTCTTCATATTCGGTAACACCGTGAACTATTTTTGAGTTATCATAAAACCTGTTCTCTTCGAACACGTTTTCTTCTTCAAATAACATCCAAGAAAAATCTCCTATTTCCAAGAAATCAGCATCTACTCCTTCAGTATCCACCCAAACCTCATCACTAAAATCAGCTACACATTCATCTTCGTCTCGGACGTCACAGAATTCAAAAACAGCGTGGTCATTTTCACCGTCAAAAATCCTCTGAGCGACACCATACCTGTAATGTCCATCAGAAGTGTATGTTTGATCCCCGTCATAATAATCGAACTCTCCAAAAAACAAAGGATTGTCAAAATCGGAGTAATTTCCTCCAAAGTCTCTAAAAATTCTGTGTCCTTCATCCTCCCATTCCGCTCCTCCCGGCATCTCATAACCGATATTAAATCCTTTCAAATCGTTCACAACATCGTTAAAAGCTAATACACCTATATTATGTGGATCTATGTCTCCGGAAGTCTTGCATTCATTTGCATTATCTGGGTCAGGCGCACAGAGAGAATACGCAAGTGCTCTGTCATTAAAACCTTCTTCTTCTATGTAAAGACCTGATTTTCCGTCGAAAACGGTTTCATCAGCATCATACAATATAGGAGAAGCAGTTATGGCGAAGTTATCTTCATAAGCATCAAGGTCTTTCCCAAAAATTTCTTCGTGTCCAAAATCATCTATACCGAGTATGTCCTCTGAATCTGTGCCCAGTTCGTAAGCGTAGTAAGTACCTATGATCTGGTAGGACGGTCCTTCATATCCAGCTAATGCCGATCCTGAAAAAAGAGCTACTAGAAAAAAAGCTACAAAGATTATTTTTAAAGGATACAGAGCTTTTTCCACCAATGTATACAGAGTTTATCCGGCATCCTTTTTATCTTTTCATCCTAAAAAACAATTATATGACAGAAAAAGTAGGAACTATTATCTCAACGGAGGACAGTCCCTCCTCTGAAAAAATAAGTTTTGTACTTGAAAAACCTGTTAACAAGGAACAGTTCGTCGAGTACGATGCTGGAAATGGAAAAGCCATAGCAAGGGTCTCAAGAGTAAGGAAATCGAATATTTTCTACCACAACCCTGAATCAGTTTCAGAATCAGCTAAAAACGATGTTAAACTTCAGGATCAGTTCCCAACTGAAGAAAGAGAGCAATTAATAGGTGAAGGAAGAATTTTAGGGATTTACACCCCTAAATTGATTAAAAGACCTTCTTTTCCTCCTTCACCAGGTACAGAGATATACCTGGCCGATAAAAACAGGCTTGCTGACTTCCTCGGTCTCGACATAGAAAACGGTCTTAACCTGGGGGAAGTGCAGTTTCAGGAGCTAGATGCTAAAATAAATATGACAAAACTGTTCCAGAAACACTTTGCAATACTGGCGCAGTCAGGAGCAGGAAAATCTTATCTTGCATCTGTCATGATAGAAGAGATACTTGACAGGGATAAAGGAAAAGGCAACATTGGTTTAGTATCCATAGATCCTCACGGAGAATATGCTGGTTTTGGAAGAGATCATGATTACGGTCACCGTGTAGAGGTCTTTAGAGGAAACGACATCAAGATAGGTCTATCAAACATAACACCAGGAAAGATGGCTCATTATTTCTCAGATGTCTCAACCGCTCAAAAAAGAGAGATAATCAAGGTCATATCCGAGATGAGGAAAAAAATGAGAAACGGTGGTGGAGCATACAGCTTGAAGGACATGGAGCGAAATATAGAAGAGGCTGATATGGACAAAAAAACCAAAAGAATATGGCTTGATAGAATAAATAGAATGAAATCCATGAACCTATTCGGGCTTTACGACCAACCATCCATAAATAGAGTTGAACAGGGAAAGATGGTTGTGCTAGACCTCTCTGATATCATAGATTACAAGAAAAAACAGATAATAACCGCTTATTTCGGTGACAGACTTTTCAAGGCGAGGATGAACGGTGAGATACCTCCCTTCCTTTTCCTAGTTGAGGAAGCTCATAACTTTGTACCTGAAAACGTTTCATCGGATGTTGCGCTTGCAAGAAGCACAATCACCAAGATAGCAAGAGAAGGTAGAAAATTCCATGCATCCTTGGGATTAATATCTCAAAGACCTGTTGGTCTCTCGACTACAGCTCTCTCGCAGTGTAACACACACATGATACTAAGAGTCACCAATCCAAACGATCTTGAAAGAATCAAGCAAAGCTCAGAAGGAGTAACTTCAGATGTAATTCGTTCTATTTCTGGTTTGAGGGTTGGAGAAGGTATTCTAGTTGGAGAAGCTGTCGACTACCCTACATTCATCTCAATAAGACAGAGAAAGTCCGAAGAGTTTGAGACAGGTAAAAACTTGGAAGAAGCTGCTTTGGAGTACAGAGAAAAAGTTGAGAAGGAGAAGGACGAAATAGATGCTTTTATGTAGTGGTTCTTCAAAGAACTGATTATGGGTCGTAAAGTATCGGCCATTATCCCAGCTTACAATGAAGAGGAAAACATAAAAGAAGTCCTAGAAACAGTTTCAAGGGCTAAATTGAGTGAAATAATCGTGGTCGATGACGGATCAGAGGACGATACTTCTCGCATAGCTAGAAATTTTGAAGATGTATGTCTTGTGGTTCTTGAAGAGAACAGAGGTAAAACAGAAGCTTTAAAAGCCGGTGTAGAAAGATCAAATAATGATGTTCTTTTGTTTCTCGATGCCGACCTGGTAAATCTAAGGAGGCGTCATTTGGAAGAGATGATCGAAAAATTTTTCTCCAAAAACGAGGAATCGATGGTTTTAGGTGTGTTCAAAGAGGGCAGACCTGTTACTGATTTAGCTATGACCCTTCATCCAAAGCTGACAGGTCAGAGGGTTTTATCAAGAGATTTATGGGATAAAACTATCGAAAAGGATTTCGATGGTTACGCAATAGAAGTGGCTTTGAACCAAACTTGTAAGGAATCTAATGTAAGAATCGAGAAAGTTGAGCTTAGAGGAGTTACGCAGCTCATGAAGGAAGAAAAAAGAGGTGTAGGGAAAGGGTTGCTTGACAAATCAAAGATGTACATGGAGATAGTTTCCCAGTACCTTAAAAATCACCCTATGTCAGACAATATGTCTTCATAGTTTGAATCCATCTCACCACTTAATACATGGTGATTATCACACCTAGGCTCATATTCTTCTTCAGCACCTATAAGAACTACGGGGTCGTCATAGCTGGCTGGTTCTCCATCTATGATTCTCTGAGTGTATTCTGCGTTACTACCGCAAACTTCACATTTTGCTAAAAGTTTTTCATATTCATCAGATTTCTTAATTAACTCGTACATACAACCGAAGTTCTCCCTTCTGAAATCTAAGTCAAGCCCTGAAACCAAGACGTCAGTATCGCATTCCAAAACATGGTCGACCGCATCAATCAATGAGTCATCGAAGAACTGTGCCTCGTCGAAACCAACAGCAGATATCCCATCATACTCTAAAGATTTTATTATGTGAATCAATTCGTCCGTTGGAATCGAATTAGCCTGAATTCCATTGCCGTCATGAGAAACTATTTTTTCCTCAGAATACCTATTATCCATGTTAGGTTTAAAGGCGACGAATTCGTCGTATTTTTCAAGTTCTTGTATCATGGTAGATGTTTTTCCTGCGAACATCGGGCCGGTGTAAACTTTCAATTTTCCTCTCATCAAAACCCCTATTTATTGGTAGTGTTTTACTTTTAAAGGAAGTTACTTGACATTAACTGTCAATAAAGTTTTAAAATTTGGATTCTTTTTCAATACATGGTCCTTGACAGAGATACAAGAAAAGATATCAGGGAATTCATAAAGCAAAAACCAAGAACCGTTCAGGAAGTCGCCCAAAAAGTAAGTAGAAGTTGGAGAACAGCTGATAGATACCTTGAAAAAATGGAGAATGAAGAAGGATATATCAGTAGAAGGACTTTTAGAAAAGGTACGCGTGGAGCTCTTAAAATTGCTTATTGGAACAATATACATAGTTTCAGCACTTCTAAGGTTCAAGAACAGTTGCTCAGAAAAATAGAGACAGGTAGAAAAAAAGAGGACTTCTCGCCCTTTGACATATACCAGAGCGCAGATGAGAACAAAAGAAAAGCTTTTATGGAAAAACAGACTAGGGATCATGTTGAGGCTAAACACGACATATTCACTCTTTTGAGACAAGCCCAGGAAAGAATCATGTTCTTTTCAGGAGATCTCTCATGGGTCAACCTAACTTACAAAGGCGAAAAATGCCTGAAAGTATTCAGAGAACTTTCAAATGACGGCATAAATTTGTTTTTTATAGGAAGAGTTGACACAGGATCCATGAAAAACGCCGAGAAATTTTTTGATTTCAAAAAATCGTTGAAAAACGACAATATCAAAATCAGGCACAACGAACATCCATTAAGAGCTTTTATTGTCGATGACAAGTTTGTTCAGTTGAAAGAAATGAGAAAAACAGATGGAAAAAGCATGGAGGAAAACAAATACCTTTTTTATGAGATAAAAGACGATAAATGGGTAGAATGGTTGATAAAAGTTTTTTGGAAGTTATATAGAGGCTCAATACCTGGAGAAAAAAGGATAAAGGATTTGAGGACTATTAAGAACCTTGAAAGAGTTTAAGGATCATTCATCGATTTAATTTCTTTCCAACGGTTTTTTAACTCCTCCACATAGCCATAATACAGCATTTTTTTCCCTATAGTATAATGATGAGATAAACAACCATGGCAGTCCGAACCACCTGTAACAAGCAAATTGTAGGCGTCGCACATCTTTCTTGCGTAACCGTTACCGAAAAAATATCTATCAGAAACATTTCCGAAACCTTTATAGTAATACTCAGTTTCGATCGCATCCAAACCCTGTTCAACAAGTTTTTCAAGTAAAGAAGGAAACTCGCCTTTTGGTATGCTTCTTCCGGGATGTGCAAGAGACACGATACCTCCGCAATCATGAACTATATCTATAAGCTCTTTTGAATTCAATATGTCTAGTGGAACATATGCATAGCTTTCAGAGGATATAAATTTTTCATAAGCCTCATCTAGATTCTTTGCCTCTCCTTTTTCTACAAGTACTTTACCAAGATGCGGTCTAACCAACACATTGTCGGCAAGATTATCAACTTCCTCAAAAAAAATCTCCGAATCTATCATCTCATTAACCCTTTCAATCATCTCCTTCATCCTCTCGACCCTTTTTTTGTAAATTGTATCCACAAGCCTTGAAAAACGGTTTTCTCCCTTTGATACAAAGTAAACCAGTAAATCTATCTTGAAACCGTCCAGCTCTACCTCGATTTCAGAACCAGATATAACTTCCAAACCATCTATAATCTGAACCGGTTCTTCAAGTAAAGGATGCAAGGTGTCATGATCTGTTATGGCTATACATGAAAGTCCTTTTGCCTTTGCATCTCTCACCCTGGTACCGAGATTATCTGTTCCATCAGAAGCTGATGTGTGTATGTGGAGATCAGCGAACTTCATGTAGTTTATTTGAAAAAACACATTTATACAGTCTTTCCTCAGAGCTTCTTGTTCCACTCATCAGAAGAGAACTTGTACTTTGCCAGTTCTTCAGCTTTTTCAAGGGTATGATCGTTCAAAGAAATTCTTTCAACACCATAGTTATTTCCAAACGCCTTTTTAAGTTGATCTATAACCTCCTTAACACTTAGATCTGTCTTTTCTCCTATAGCCGAGACCCTTTTTTCCGCTGATTTAATTGCTTTGTCGGAAATCTTATCCTTTCCTATCCTCAAACATTTCAACATCTCCTCAATACTTATGTTGTAATTCAAAGTAGCATGGTGCAGAACCCTGTCCCTTTTCCTTAGTTGAGCTGAGCCGCCGAGCTTTCCTTCCTCACAGACAATATCGTTCAAGGGCTCATGTCTTGCATCTATACCCATATCTCTTAATCCTTCAACCGCCCATGAATCAAGCTTTCTGTAAGATTCCTCGAAATCATCCGGTACAAAGCTTCTAGGAAGATACAAGGAATAAGTTATAACTTTTCCCGGTTCAACGTACATAGCTCCTCCTCCCGTTATTCTCCGAACAACATCTATTTTTTTACTCTCAACGTATCTTTGGTTAACCTCATCAGTAAAGGACTGGAATCTTCCAAGGGGTACAGCAGGTTTTTTCCTGTACCAGAACCTTATAACGGGTTTTTCTGTATCCAGTTCCTGAAGTATTACCTCGTCAAGAGCATGGTGAACAGATTCTAAATATGGGCCTGTATCCATCATTTCAAACTTCATCTGACCACCTCTTCCAAACAGTCAATTATGTCTTCTCTGGAAAATCCTATCAATTCTGCATCCACTTCTTCCAATAGTTTCAACATTTCATCACGATTTTCTTTTATAGAACATCCTTCTAAGGCTTTTTCAAGTGCTTTCAATGACTCCGGAGGTTCCAGAAAAAAATCTCCTGTGATCTCAACCTTTCTTATCTTGTCATCATAAACCACCTTGACTCTCACAAGCTTCCCTCCTTCATTCTTCCTCGAAGCCTTTCCTTCCATAAAAAGAAATTTTCTGAGATTAGATTAAATAACTTTCCTGAAAAGAAAGAAATCACTTTTAAATCTTTGAGTCCATAA
>JALDAG010000025.1 GCA_022729255.1 Candidatus Nanohalarchaeota archaeon
GACTTCGTCATCATAGGAGGCTGAATATACGTATCCGTCTTGGTCTACTGCGATTCCTGATACTCCACTTTCGTGTTCTGCGTATTCCCAGACTTGGTTTCCGTTGGGACCTATTTTGTGGACTTCATCATCATCAGAGGCCGAATATACGTATCCATTTTGATCTACCGATACTTTATATATGCTTTCTTCGTGTTCGGTGTATCTCCAGACTTGGTTTCCATTAGGGTCTATTTTGTGGACTTCATTATCAACGGATCCAGAATATACGTATCCATTTTGATCTACTGCTACATCGAATACAGTATCTTCGTGTTCGGTGTATTCCCATTCTGTACCGGTGCCATCAGGGTTAATCTTGTGTAGTTCATCATCACGAGAAGCAGAATAGACAAATGTTTTTTCTTCAAATTCAGCTGTTATTTCCTTGTCTTCTTTAATTGTTATTTCGCATTCTTTGTTAGTTCCTGAGCAGTCTCCGGTCCATTGGCCGAATTTCCAGTTGGATTGGGGGTTAGCGGTCAGGGTTACTTCGGTGTTTTCAGGATATTCCGCAGTGTCGCCGTCTTCGAAAGTGTTTCCGTAGTTGTCTTCTACAGTTCCTTCTCCTTCTATATTGACGATTAGGTCATAAATTTCCTCTGGTTCTTCCAACTCAAATTCAGCAGTGTATGTTTGATCCTCTATCACTTCGGTTTCCTGCCTTGATTGATCTGTTACTCCATCACTCCATTCAACAAAAGAATAACCTTCTTCCGGTTGAGCTGTGACTAATTCTCCATCCTCTCCTTGAACGACTGTCTGAATTTCTTCTCCTTCGATGTAACCTCCTTCTTCAGCTACATACTCTAAAGTGTACTCTGCCACAACAAGATTGTTAACATCTATTTTTAGGAAGTCCGAATTAGAATAAAGCTTGAAATTGATGTCGTATTGGATACCGTCAAATTCCATATTCGCAGTCACTGAACCTTCAGGAAGATATTTACCTATGTTTTCTGGGAAAGTATGTCCGTCACCAATTACAGAATCCTCTTCTTCATTTAAGAGCACTTCTATCTCCGGATTCAAATCACCTATTTCCTTATGCTCATAATGTATCAAAAGCTCGGAATTATCTATTTCTACTAACTCATTCGCAGAACCTTTTTTAGCTACACAAGCTTTTAGATAATCGTTTTCCATCATGTAACATTCTTCGCCATCTATCGAAGCTTCATAGACCGCGACATGAGAGTCAGAAGTCAAGATTACTGGACCGATTTCCTGAAATGTATGTCTTTGTATGATATTGCTATCCGTTTCGATCTCAAATATTATCGAATTGTCTTCTTCATCAATAAAATAATCTCCGTCTCTCGTAACTAGTTGAAAGTTTCTTGAAGTATATGTTCCACCTGAAGAAGTCTCCCTTATAGCTGAATCAAGCTCTGTCAAAACGTTTAAAGATTCTTGGATGGTTGCGGTGTCTCTCATGTTTTCTATAGCAGGCAGACCTATAGATATAATGATGCCTGTCGCAGAAATAATGATTCCAACTAACAATACATATGCTACAAGTGGAGAAACACCTTTTCTTGCAGTTGGAAACACCATATTTAGATTTGAATAAAATTAGAATTAAAGCTTATTGGTTATTGATAGAAATTCTTTGTGAAAGCACATTATGAAAAAGATTACAATCCAAGATGAATTTATTTATGAGCATGGAAAAAAGTGGTTCGACCGTGATTAATCAGTGTCTAAACGTTCAAGATGAAGAGTCAGTAGTTGTGATTACAGACGCTAAGAGAAGAAAAATCGCTGAATCAATCGTTGAAGAGTCGAGGAAGGTAGCAAAAAACACTGTTCTTATGGATATAGAGGAGACTGATGGGCACGGATCCGAACCCCCGATAATAGTTTCTGAAGCGATGAAAAAAGCTGATGTGGTCGTTGCACCAACAACTTTCTCTTTATCACATACAAAAGCCAGAATAGAAGCGTGTTCTGAGGGAGCAAGAATAGCCACTATGCCAGGTATAACAAAAAAGATGTTCAAAACTACTTTGAGAGCTGATTACGAGGACATAAGAAGAAGATGTGAGAAACTACTCTCAATGGTGAAAGATTCAGAGACTATAAGTGTTAAGACGCCATCAGGGACTGATTTGAAGTTGGATGTTAGAGAAGGTTTTTGGCATAAAGACACAGGAATAATCCATGAAAAAGGAAGCTTTGGCAACCTTCCGGCTGGAGAGGTGGATGGAGCACCGATAAACATGGAAGGAAAAATAGTGGTAGATTTCTTTAAGTCAGGAGGTAATGTTTTCGCACCAAGTGGAACAATTGTAGAGATAAGCGGAAACAGGGCTGTGTCAATCGACAGAGAATGTGATCTTTCCAGAGCATTTGAAAATGTGAAGAACGGGGATAACATAGCTGAGCTAGGTATTGGTACCAATCCTGAGGCTGAACTTGTTGGAAATATACTTCAAGACGAGAAAGTTCTTGGAACATGCCATGTTGCTTTTGGTGACAGCACGTCTTATGGAACAGGTATAGATTCAGAGATCCACTGGGACGCTATTTTAAAAAGTCCGACTATAATGTTTGATGATAAAACCATTATGGAAAAAGGAGATTTAAAGGTGTCAATTTGAGAGAAAAGCTTGAAAGAAAGGTTGGAGAACTATCCAAAAAAGGAGCGGATTATGCGGATATAAGATTTGAAAGAGGTACTTCGGAAAGCTTGAATGTTAAGGACGGTTCTGTAGAAGAAATAGAATCATCAAATTCTAGAGGAATTGGAATAAGAGTATTGTACGATGGTTCATGGGGATTTGGGTCAACAAACAGTGTTGAGAAACTTGATAAAGCATCCAAAAAAGCGTTTAAGACAGCAAAAACATTGAGTAAAGTCACTAAAAAAGAAAAGTTCTCGGTGAATCAGGATAAATCCTTCGATGAAAAAATGTCTTCAGATGCAAAAATTTCTCCATCAAGCATATCATTAGATCAAAAGCTAGCAATACTTGAAGAAGCTGAAAGATCAATAAGAGAAGTTTCTGATAAAATAAAGAGCTCTCAAGTCTCCTACAATGATTATGAAGGAAATAAAATATTTGTTAATTCCGATGGAAGCTTCTTGGAAAAAGAGGAAAGTTCTTTGATTATTTTTCTGGTTTCAACAGCTAAAAAGAACGGTAAAATTGAAAGCTACAGGGATAGATTAGCCACAAAAAAAGGATTTGAATATTTTAAAAGAAATGATCCAGTAAAAAAAGCTGTTGAAGTAGGAAAGATGTCAGAAAAGCTACTTACAGCAGAAAAATCACCTTCAAAAAGGATGCCTGTTATATTAGGTGATCGACTTGGAGGCTTGTTTGCACATGAAGCAGTAGGACATGCTGCTGAGGCAGATACATATCTTTCTGGTGACTCAATTTTCAAAGGGAAAAAAGGAGAAAAAATAGCTTCAGAACAAGTATCTATAACTGATGACCCTACCATCAAGGAAAAGTTTGGTTCATACCGATATGATGATGAAGGAGTAAGATCAAAAAGGACCGAAATAATAAAAGATGGTAGATTAGAAGGCCTACTTCATTCACGTGAAACTGCTTCACGGATGAATGAAAAATTAACAGGTAATGGAAGAGCTGAATCTTATAATTGCAGACCTATTGTTAGAATGTCGAATACTTTCTTCGAAGAAGGAGATATCAAAAAGGAAGAGCTAATAAGGTCTATGAAAAACGGCATATTTTTGGAAGGTTTCAAGGGAGGACAAGTATCTACAAAGGAGGGTAACTTTACTTTCGGTGCAACACATGGATACATTATCAGGGATGGGGAGAGGAAAGAGATGGTAAAAAACCCGACCATTTCAGGTAGAACCCTTGAAGTCTTAAAAAAGATATCTATGGTTGCTAAAAACCTTGAAATAGGAGATCCTGGATTCTGCGGTAAATCCGGTCAAAGCGTTATGGCTGATAACGGAGCACCATGGATGAAGGTAGATGAAATGGTTGTGGGATGAAATGAGCGAAATGAATCTAAAGAGGCTTAAAAAAGCTTTTGAAGCAGATGGTTTTGATCAGCTAGAGGTATATGGAGTTGAGAAAAAAACATCTATGTATGAAGTATCGGATAACAAAGTTGAAGCTGTCAATTTTAATGATAATTTTAAGATAGGTATAAGAGCACTTGTGGATAACCGGATAGGTTTTGCGACAACAAGTGATTTGAAAAAGATAAAGGAAACAGCTCAAAAAGCTATAGGGCTGGCTGAATTATCACAGATGCGTCTTATATCTTTTCCTGTAAAAAACAAGTTCCCTAAAGCGAAAGGGATTTATGATAAAAAAATTGAGAGAAAAAGCATCGATCAAACGATTAATCAACTTGATAAATGTATTGAATCCATAGAATTTGACGTTGTAGGCGGTTCTGTACAGACCAATATTTCAAAGAGATATTTAATTAATTCATGTGGCATCGAGAAAGAAGAGAAGAAATCATTAAAAAATGCTTATTTCAGCGTTTCAGACGGTGAGATAACAAGATTTTATTCTTATACTGATACACAAGAGTTTGGATTAGATAACGTTGGTCTTAAAGCCGTTGATCTTCTTAAAAGATCCCAGAATAGAAAAAATATTTCTTCTGGAAACTATGATGTTTTATTAACTCCTAGAGCTCAAGAACAGATATTTTCAGGTCTTTTGTATTCTTCTTTTAATGCTGACAATGTTCAGCGTGGGAAGTCTTTTTTGGCCGGTAAAAAAGGCGAGAAGATCTTTTCTGAGAACATCTCTATTGTAGACGATGGAACAATTAACGGCGGTGTTAGTACAAGGAGTTTTGATAGGGAAGGAACACCTTCTCAAGAAACTTTGCTTGTAGAAGAAGGAGTTTTAAAGAACTACCTTTATGATTTACAAAGAGCTGAAAAAGAAGGGATAAAATCAACAGGTAATGCTAGTGGAAGCTCTAGTACTAGTCCAAGAATAGGGCCTACGAATATTGTTTTAGATGGTTTAAGGGATGAAATTTCTAGTGATAAGCTATTGGTGATAGATTCTGTTTCTGGAGTTCACACTGCTAATCCTCAATCAGGGGATTATTCCTTAAACATACTATGTGGCTTTTTGAAAGAAAAAGGCAATGAGATAGGTATTAAATCCGGAATGTTAGTTGGAAACATATTTGATCTTCTAAAAAACTTCTCTCACTTTGTTGGAGAACAGCAGAGAAGTGGTAGATTGATTACTAGAGATTCTGTTTTCAGAGATCAAAAAATAGTTGTTTGAATTAGTACCATTAGAAAACTATTTTAAACTCACATCTCACATTAAACTCACATGATAAGGAAATTTCTTAATCAATTTTTCTCAAAAGAAGACTCAGAAAATGAAGATGACGAAAATAGTTTAAATTCTTTTAAAGAGGTTGAAAAAGAATTTGAGATTTTAAAATCAGATATAAAGCATTTAAAAGATGAATTAGAAGAAATAAAAAGATTTTCTAAAGAAAAAGATGAAAGAAACAGTAAATCGATTGAAAATATGAATGAGACCTTAGAAAACTTTTATTTATTGATTGAAGAAATTTTAGACAAAATAAATAACTCTGAAAACAAAAAAGAACTTAATAGATTAGATAAAAAGGTAAAAGATATTGAAAATAACTTTGAAAAACTTTTAGAAGGTTACAGAACTAATAACGTTAAAATAACTGATAATAAAGGAGGAATGAATCGTTCGATTAGTCGACCAGAAACGATGGATCAACGAAACAGGTCAATGAAGAACAAAGCTGAAGGAGTAATAGATGGAGAAATACTATGGAAAAACACCACTCCTGCTCAAAAAAACGTTCTAAAAGTACTATATGAATCTGGATATCCTATGTCCTATAGGGAGCTTGGAGAAGAATTAAACAGATCGATATCTACCGTAAAAAACCACATTAATACATTAAAATCAATGGGTGTCAACTTTATCGAGGAAAGACAAGGTAATAACTCCAAAAAATACATGTTAGATGAGAGAATTAAATCCTTTTTGACTATGAGACTCAACGATTAACTTTGTATATTAATCGTTTATAGGACGTTAATCCTCTTTATATATTTCACTTACTACCACTTGGACTTCACCTTGATATTTCTCTACTCGTCCAATTATCTTTATTCTATCTCCTTTCTTTACATTTTTTATTTCATCAAAATATACAAAATCAATTGAATTAGATCCTGATAAATGTAAAAAACTAATATCGCTACTTATTTCTATATTTGAAACCTTTTCTTTAACTAAAATTTGATCGCCATACATGTCTATATCTATGTTACTAACATCTACTTTTTCAGGCTCATATATCATTTCTGAGATTATTAGAAGAAATATACCTAAAACTATCATTAATAATCCAATTTTTACTTCATCCATTTCTAATTAAACGTGAATAAATATGAAAAAAACTATGTCAGATCATATACTTTTTCAACTGTGTGAATTGCACCATCTTTTTTAAGATCACTTCTTTTTAGATTAAAATTAGTTACATTTAGAGTTCCAAATTTTTTAGATTTTTGTCCATTAATAAACTCTATTAACCTATTTTTTTCCATTTTACTTATATTTTTTAACCTGGATATTGTTACATGTGGAACAAAAGATCCATTTGATCGATATTTTTTTGGTAAAACATCGTTTATACTTTCCTCTAATTCATATAGGCCTTTACTTTTACAACCAACCCAGATAACTTTGATGAACTCTTCACTAGGAAAAACACCTAATCCCTTTAAAATAATATTGAACCTCTTGTTATCTATATTTTCAAGTTTACTTTTGATTAGTTCTTCTTCTTTAACACTCACATTACCCAAAAAATTCAAAGTAATATGTAAATTCTCCCTTTTTTCAATGTTGTGTTTTCCATATCTTTCAATTTTTTTCTGTAAAACCCCTAGTTTGGTTTTTAATGACCTATTATTTATGTCAACACTCACAAACATTCTCTTTCCCATGAACTGTCACACCTTCATAATAATTAAATATGTTAACGTTTAATTATACTTTAATCCAGTAAAGTTTCAGTGAATATAATGGTGAACTAAATATGAATAAATGGTTACAAAAGTTTGGTTGGCGTGAAAATCCTTTTAATTTTAAGATATACTCGGATCTTTTTGTAGGCTATAAAAAGGAGTTAAATACACTTAACAGAGCAATAGAAGCAGAAAATAAATTTTCAGTAGTACTTGGAGAAACCGGTGCAGGAAAAACTACGTTACTTAAATGGGTTACATCACATGCTACACGTAATAATAATGTAAGTAACGTTAATTACATGCCTAAACCTCCTAAAAGTGAAGAAAATTTTTTACTTTATTTGAAGGAAGAAGTCCTTAAACCCGGTTTTTTTAAAAGAATTTTTAATTCATATTCGCTATATAACATTCACCATGAACTTCAAAAAACTTTAAATGAACCTTATCTTCTAATTATTGATGAAGGTCATGAAGCCTCTGTACAGGTTTTAGAATGGGTAAGGACAGTAATTGATCACGTCGATAATTTAACTGTTATAACTGCAGGACTTCCTGATTTTGAAGATACACTTTCAAATGAAGTACATACATTATATAATCGTGCAACAAATATTGTTACACTTAATTCTTTGAATAAAGATGAAACCTTTTCATTAATAAGAAAAAGAATTGAAAAGGTAGGAGGACAATCTCTTGAACCATTTACCCAATCAGCCATAATAAAAATCTATGATTATACCAATGGATTTCCTAGAGAGATATTAAGAGCGTGTAATTCATGTTTGATACATGCCTCTCAAAATGATTTTTCATTTATTGAAGCTTCTGATGTCGATGAGATTCTTGGTAAAGAAGAAGTAAAAAAAGATGAAATTGAAGAAGAGGAATCTAAAGATTTTGATCTTACACCAAAACAACAAGAAGTTGTAAACGTATTGGATGAAGAAGGAGCATGTACCTCTGGACAAATAGCGGATATGATAGATACTGATAATTATTCAAGTAGATCTCATGCTGTTCGATCTATAAATAATATCCTGAAAAGATTACGTGACAACGATATAGTTGATCGTGAACGAGAAGGTAGATCGTACAAGTACTTCATAATCACTGCTTAAAAACATTTATTAATATGGGAGGCTATTTACTTTACATATTGGTGTATTAATATGACAGGAAATGTAAGAGGAAAAGACTTAGTGGGTAAAACTATTGTTAGTTCCGAAGCTGGAAAAAGATTTGGAGAAGTAGCAGATATAAGCTTTATATCAGGAACAGGCGAACTTATGAATCTTCTTATCGAGAACGCTACACCGCACATAAAAGAATTAAAATTACAGAAAGATAGGCAGGAAAGATTTATGATTCCATTCTCTTCTGTGAAATCAGTTGGAGATTTTGTTATAGTTAATTCAGATGACATAGTATGAGAGTTCAGCTTATCTGAACAATCCCATACTTTTTTCTTTATGCATCTTCCAATCCTTTCTCTGTAACTCTGAATACAGCTTCTCCTTCCGGTAAATAAGGACAATCAACAAGCCTAGCTATACGCTTGTCTTTCTTGCTTTTTCTTAAATAGATTCTGAATGCTGAGGCGTGTCCAACAATGTGACCACCTATAGCTGAGGTAGGGTCTCCAAAGAGCTGTCCTGGATTAGACATAACTTGATTTGTGACTACAACAGCAGTATTGAAAGTATTTGCAAGCCTCTGGAGAGTATGCATATGCTTGTTTAATTTTTGCTGTCTTTCAGCAAGCTGACCCCTACCTACATAGTCAGATCTGAACTGCGCTGTTAACGAGTCAACCACTATCAATCCTATATCATTCTTTTTTATGATATCCTGAGCTTTTTCAGCCAAAAGTATCTGATGGTCAGAGTTGTAGGCTCTAGCAACAAATATGTTATCAAGGACCTCTTCAGGATCAAGTCCTGATCCTTCAGCCATCTGCTCTATTCTTTCAGGTATGAATGTGTCTTCAGTATCGATAAAAACAACTCCTTTTCCTAGACCTCCATCTTCCTCAGGTAGCTGACAGTTTACAGCCAATTGTAGAGCACACTGTGTCTTTGCTGAACCGAATTCTCCATAGAATTCTGTTATGCTCTGTGTCTCGACACCACCATCCAACAGTTCATTGAAGTTTTCACTTCCAAGAGTTATCTTGGACATGGATTCTCTTTCCTTTAATTTGTCTTTACCTGTCTGAAATCCAAGATCTAATTCATCTCTTGCAGCGTTTATTATTTTATTAGCGGTTTTGGAACCTAAATCCGCAACTTCGGATAAATCTGCTGCACTCATGGTAGCTATAGACATAAGAGTATCATAACCTGAATCCTTTAGTTTTTCAGCTGTTTTCGCACCGACGCCAGGAAGATCTTGTAATTTTATTTCAGACACTTTTTATCTCCTCTATTTTTGAATTGATCAAATCTTTAGTTTTTGAAATTTCTAATTCATTAACGACTATTTCAATAGTATCAAAAAAGTCATTGAACTGTGTTCTACCTTTAACAACAACTCTCTTTCCTTTACTTTCTTCAGCATATTTTTTAAGCTTATCAACGTCACCTGAAAACTCTATGTTTTCAGATCCTAGTAATTTCTTTGCTGTCTCATTAAAAACAATACATCTAATGTTATTGAATCCGTTGTCAATAATTATTGGCAATGCGATCTTGTAAATAGGATCAACTTCACCGTGTTCGTCGCATTTGTAGTCGTCGTCTTTCCTGAGAGTATTATTGCAGTCTGGACATTTTCTATAGAAAGGGTTATTGGAATATATCTGTACTACTTCGCCCTGTACTTCAACATACCTGTTTAACTCATCGATATTTTCAATACCGGTTTTTTTGTAGCCGCTGCCTCTACTTTCTTTTTTGACGTTATCTATGGTTTCATCTATCCTTTTTATTTTAGTATTACTGCCTATCCTGAGTTCGGTATTTCCTCTGTTATCCTCTCTTGTGTAGGCATTAGTTATTTCTATTACATCATTTTTGTCAAGTTTTTCAGCTACTTCTGTCTGTTCGTTCCATAGAGACATTCTTAGAGTACCTGTTTCATCACCTAATACCAGGTTCCTAACTTTTCCTTTATCGCCATCTTTCTTTTCAAACGTGTGTAGATCAGTTATATCAACAATTTTTGCTTTTATGTTTGCCTTGCTCATACCTGGTACAATAGATTCAATTTTGAGATCTTTTTCGACATCTTTTATTATTTTTACACCAACTTCTTTTGCTACAAGGTGTGCTGCTCCTTCTTCGGATACTAAACCTTTGAACTCTTCTTTTTTTGCCTTTATCTGATTTTTTACATCTTCTTCAGAAAAATCAGAATTTTCAACTATTTTTTCTATTATTTTTTCTACCATTGTCTTAATCAAGTGCTTTTTCAATATCGGTTTTCGTAACGACTTTCCTTCCGTCTTCGTGAGCTCTTCCTACAGCTTCTTCCGTAATATACCCTGCGAAAAGCTCAAGAATATCTCCAAAATGAGATACTGCTTCTTCAGAAACATCATTTATCCCTTTATCTATCAGATATTGTTTTATGGTTTCCGTAGAGTATTCCATTCTTCACCTATAAAATTTTTTCTGAGTCTTAAATAATTAGTCCATACTTTAGAAATCAATTATTTTTAGTAAGTAGAATTTATTTGTTATGGATGAATTATTTATTCTATTGGATAAAATAATTGTTTAGGGGGAAAAAATGGATGAATTAAAAGACCTGTTTTTACAGGACAAACCTGCTGGAATTTTGGTTGAGATCAAAAGAGGAAGGGGTGAGATATATGCTTCTATACTTTCTAAAGAGGTTGATTGTACTTATTCTCATGCTGTTAAGATCCTCAAGAAATTTGAGCAGAATAATTTAGTAGAATTTGATAAGAATGGTCGAAAAAAACTGATCGAGTTAACGGATGAGGGTGAAAAGATAGCTTCAACGCTTGATGAACTTATACGTGAAATTAATTCTGTAAAATAGGTATGGAATAGTAAGTATCAAACATATATTTTGATACATATGAATTATCATATACTTTTTAATAATAGTTTTTCTATGCTGGTTTAACTCTTAAAGAGTGTTCTTCTATAATGAACAATCAAAGAGAGTTCAAAATAAATGAACAACCATAAATTTTTGAAGAGTGTTTATCTAAAATGAACATTCTCTTGGGACGGTCATTTCTGATCCATCACCATGGGTATTGTTGAGAAATTATATGGAAAAAACAACTATGGAAAATTTGTGGATAATTTAGGCTGAAAACGTATTTTTTTATTTTAGTATAATGAATTTATGGTCTTTGATTCAATTTTTTCAAAACTGCTGACAACATTGTCAAATTTACCGGTATTTTACAAAAAAATACCTTTTTTTATAAACTGATGCCATTTTCGTGGTTTATTCGTATGTCTCCGATCACTAATCAACCCCCTTTCATACCCACTTATAAATGTTTACTAATTAGTTAACAGAACGATTTTTTTCATGGTATCTTGTTGCCTTTGTAGTCAACAGTTGACTATTTAGTAAAAAAGTTTACTATTTAGTTAAGTTTATAAACTAGTTTTTTTAAGTCAATTGCATGAGAATTAATTCGGATAAAGTTACTACTAAGATGTCTAAGGAAAATATATTGGAACAGATTTTTCCAACTCAAGACAAGTACAGAGAAATAACTTATGATATCCTTGAAATGTTTTCAAATGAATCGAATAAGATCGAAGGCAGACATGAACTTGAGGTTTCTTCTGTTGTTTCAAAACTTCAAGAGAAAGGTCATAATAGACATACAGTTTACAAATTACTGAACCAACACCTAGTGCCTATGGGTATTGTAAATTGGAAAAAATTCGAAGGCTCTCTTCAACTGTCTAAAAGGTTCGGAAATGCCCTTAGAAACTTTTCTATTTCATGGAAAAATCTTGTTGATGAACTATCAGAAAAATGAGGTTGTTCAATTAATGCGAACACGCATCGGATGTTCAAAAAATAAGAACAACGACATAAGTTCAACTAGATTGAACACTCTTCTAATATATGATATGTCATTTTCAATTTCTTAGTTTTTCTCTCCCGACCTCTCTAATTATCTCAAGACCTGCCTCTCGTTTTTTATAATCCTCATAGAAATCAGGATTTTCCAACTCTTTTTCAAATATCTCACAATCCAGACACATATTTTTACACCTCTCTTACGGGTATTAATAATCCTAGAGCGCTAAATAGCCCGTGAGATATAACCTTAGAAATAGTTAAATTTAACACTAGTTGAGGCATAGAGGAGTTAAAAAAGAACGATAAAAATCAGTTGCCTCTATCATAACTAAAAAAAGATACTTGTCGTTAATTTATAAATATTTGGGAAAAACCGACTATTATTAACAGCTATATAAGTTTTATGAGGATATGCATTTTCCAAAACAATCGGTTTTAAGTGATTTGTAGACATGCTCCATGAGAGGTTTAAGGTTCTTAATATCTTTTTTATTGTATTCTACAAGTCTATGTAGAGCTTCTTTGTCGTTGCTTCTTTCAAAACGCTTCCAAAGTCTAACAGCTTCTCTACCATCAACATCTTTTCCATCACCTGTTCTTTGGATGTTGAGACATTTTTCTATGTTTTTTAGACCTCCTGATAATCCAATTCTCCGGCATCCATACATAAGATCTATGTGAGGATGATCAAAAGTTAAATCAGGAAATTTTTGTTTTAAAAAAGGGATATCAAACCTTTTACCATTGAAAGAAACTAGTATAGAGTGTTTATCCAATTCTTTTTGTAAATTATCGGTATTCAAATCATCTCCGTACACAAAAACACTGGAACTTTCTCCATCATAGATTCCAACCACTGTAACTTTGTTTTTATAAAAATCAAGTCCTGTGGTCTCTATGTCTATATAAGCAACGTCGTCTGAGAATTCCTTGAAGAGTCTCCAGTAATGTTTACTGGGGAATTGATAGCTGAAAAACTTCTTGTTAGATTTTTCCAGGTTTTTTTCGGCTTTTTTGATGAAATTATCGAATTTTCTTTTCCTGACCTTTCCTATCCCATCAATATCATCTTTTTCCCGGAAATCTTCCCAGTCAAGCACTCCCTGATGCCATATGTTTTTCTCAAGTCTTTCACCAACACCATCCAGAAACACAAAACTATTCCTCAACATATAACAGAAATTAGGAAACAAAACATTTTAACTCTAAAACTTTTTTTAAAAAGAAAAAATAAAAGAGAGAAGGCTGCTATTATCTTCTAGCAGCTTTGACGTCTTCTCTCTGCACAGTCTTTCTGTCAGCATGATGAGCATAATCTCTAGCCTTCTTAGCTAGATCGTGAGCTTTGTCCTCTACTTCATCTCTCAGAGCTTCGACAGCATCGTCAGAAACTCTTTCTGCTCCTGCATTTTTCAGAATTCTTTTCAATGGTGCAAGTGGTAGTTCAGCCATATTTTTCACCTCTAAAAGAAAATGGTACAAACCGATTTATAAAGTTTTTGTAAGAAAACGGCTCACAGTTCGTCAACGACCATATCCAACCGAGATTCTAATCTCTTAATCTGTTCCCGAGTTCTTCTTTTGAACTTATCAAATTCTGAGTTACCAACACTACCTTTAACCTTAGTGTCCAGATCATTTACCTTCTTTGATAAATTTTTGAGATCTTTCTTTATGCGACCGTATGCTGTCAATCTGTCCTGAATATATTTCATAGTGTCGAGGATTTTGTCTAAAAGTTCCTGTTCTCTTTCCAGTTCAGGTTTATATTCTGTATCTACCTTTTCCTCTAGACTGTGTTGTCTACCTCTTATAGCCTTTACGGATTCTTCAATATTACTTTTTATCATTTTTAGCTCGGTTTCTACTTTATCTATCTCATATTCCTCTTCCTTCTCTATCTCTTTGATCTTGGAATCTAAGTTATCTATCTCGGATTCTATTTTTCCTATATTGTCTCCAAAACTGTTTTCCAGATCA
>JALDAG010000022.1 GCA_022729255.1 Candidatus Nanohalarchaeota archaeon
CTCATCTGATTCAGTGCGAAAGGCAGGTTTTTCTCTATGTTTTTGGCTCTTGAAGAAGCGTTCATAGACGGATACTTGTAGAAAAGAACGAAAAAAACTGAAGTAAGTCCTATAGGCACAACTATCATCAAAACTAGGCTCAATAAGAAGTTGATATCGATTATGAGCATTACAGTAGCGGTAACGAGCGTTATACCTATGAAAGTCATCGCTGTCAGAACTATTATTTGTGAAAGGTATGTTCTGAAGAGAAAGTTCAAGTCCGATTTGTCCAGGTCTTCCTGAAGATCATAAAAGAGATTTTCATACTTATCAACAACGTCTCCAACTAATGCGTTACTCATACCTGAGAAGCTTTCAGCGTTAAGAGCCCTACTTAGCCTTGATTTTTTTGTTGCATCTCCTTTTTGACTTCCCATAAGTGGACCCTTAAAAAAACTATTCAAAGTTTAAAACAAATCATCGCTTCCGCCGGTACTCCCTGAAGAACTAAAAGCCTCTTCCTTAGCATATATCTTTAATCCACTATCCTCAAATTTAAAGGGGTGTTCTCCCTTATCATGATCGGTTCCTCTCATCTTACGTACAAGTATCTTGTTGCTCAGCTCTGAACCTTCCTCACTGAGTTTCAAAAGTATGACTCCGTCAGCTATAAACTCTTCTACTCCGTATCGAGATACTTCTCTTGGATTACCTGTTTTTATTTCGCCGGTATATATGGTTGTACATTTGAGCTTCCTAAGAGTTTCATTCATATCCAAGATTAGCTTCCTCACATCTTTTATATTGTCAACGTAAAGACTTAAAGCGGTCAAAGAATCAACGACTACTCTTTGAGCGTCGTTTTCTTTAACAGAACTCCTTATAAGATCTATTATATCTTCATACTGGTACGGATCATATTTGGTGATGTTTATCTTGTTGGTTTCCAAGTATTCCTCGAATCTCCAGTCGAATGGTAAATCCTCTATAAGCTGTTCTTTAGTCTCTTCAAATGAAACATAGAGGCCGTTCTCATCATACTCATGCGCCCCTCTGTACAAAAATTCCAGTGCATAGGTAGTTTTGCCAGAACCTGCTGGTCCTGCTACAAAAACAGAGTGGTTTACAGGAATACCACCTTTCAACAATTCATCAAGTCCTTTAATCCCTGTCGGCAGTTTTTCGACCTCTGGCATAAATATCTGTTAAATTAATTTTAAGACATCTAATAAATAATTTTGGAAAAAAAGAGACAAACACACATAAAAATTAAAACTATACAAACATAACAGGGAAACATATGACAGAAAGAGAGCCGACAGGCATCGATAAACTAGACGAACTTCTTGATGGAGGAATCCCTAAAGGCTCAACAGTATTATTGATAGGCTCTCCTGGAACAGGTAAAACTGTTTTCTGCCAGCAGTTCATTGCGAAAGGTCTGGAGAACGATCAAGGAGGATTATTTATAGCATTGGATAATCCACCGGAAGAAATAGTTGAAAATGCTAATGATTTCGGCTGGAAGTTCAAAGAAAATGACAATCTCATTATAATGGACGTTTACTCCTGGAAACTTGGGGAAGAAATATCCGGAAAATACGCTGTTCAGGGTCCTTCAGATCTTAATCAGTTGAACATGACGCTTTCAGACGCATTAAAAGATTTAAATGATGTTCAAAAGAGAGTTATAATGGATTCTGCATCCAGTCTTACTTTTTTCACCGATATAAATTCTACCGTAAGGTTTTTACAGGTTGTAAGTGCTAAGACAAAAGCAAATGGCGGTATATTCCTCTTAACTGTTGAGGACGGTGTTCATGACGAACACGATTTGTCCACGCTCAACTATGTGGCTGACGGAGTAATAAAAATGAAGAAAGAAGACGGTAAATCCTACTTTTCCGTGCCGAGGATGACAAAGACTTCTAACAAAGAAGACTGGGAAGAGTACAAGATAACTGAGAACGGTATAGAAACTGTATAGATTTATTCAAAAGGGTTTTCTCCTGCTTTCAGTTTTACAGGTTCGCCTGTTTCGAAAGGATTTTGTTCTATTATGTCTTCTTCTGTGAAAGGATTTTCTGTTACTTCTTCACCTTCAAATGGGTTTTCATCTAAAAGTTCTTCCTCTCCCAATTCCTCGGATTCTTGATCCAAGGAGATATCAAGTTCTTCATCATCATCTATAACTTCTTCTCCAATTTCTTCGAAAGACCTTCCTTCTTCTGCAGCTTCAAGGATCATTTCTTTGTCGTTATAATACTCTGAAACAATTTTTGCTACCTCTGAAAAATCATGTATGTCTTTTTCATCCATCCACTTGAGTACCTTAACTCTGTCCTTTATTTCCTGCTCCAGTTCTGACTGTGTGTATCCGAACTGCTGTCTTATGTTGTTTAAAACGTTTGACTCGTTTCTTAGTGAATAAGTGTCGTCAATAGGTGTCCAAGATATGTACTGGTTTGTTCTTGGAGATCCTTCATCGGTAATTGTCTCTATTTCATATACTCCTTTGACCCTTCTGGCGTTTTCACCGTACTGCCTCGCCCTTGTAGAAATAACAATTATATCAAGTGTCTCAACAAGTGATGGAGAAAGATTTATCGGAGGAGTAGTCAACCTTTTAACTACGGCTCTTGGAGAAGATGCGTGGAGCGTTCCCATAGAAGGATGTCCGGATGACATTCCCTGGAACAATACGGATGCTTCTTTACCCCTTACCTCTCCAACGACAACGTAGTCAGGGTTCTGCCTGAAAGATTCCTTCAGAAGCTGGTACATTCCGATGTCCTGTTCTGTTCCTTTACCTATGCCGAAAGAAGATCTTGAAACAGAAGGTATCCAGTTTTCATGTGGGAGCTGTAGTTCTCTTGTATCCTCTATCGAAACAATTTTTTGTTCTGGAGGTATAAATGTAACTACAGAGTTCAAAAAAGTTGTTTTACCTGTTGCTGTACCTCCAGCTATAAGTATGGATTTATCGTACTGCAAAGCCAACCAGAAATACGCCATGATATCATAATCAACAGTTCCAAAACGTATAAGATCTATGGCAGAGTAAGGAGTTTCCTGAAACTTTCTAATAGATATTGTCGGTCCTTTCGTTGTTACGTCCTCGGTCAGTGAAGCATTGACCCTTGAACCGTCAGGCAGCGAGCCATCCAGAAGTGGTTCCGCGTATGAAACATATTTACCGGCTCTCTCAGCTAGTTTCACAACCAAGTTTTTTAACTTCTGCTTTTCATCAAAAATCATCCTAGTTTTTACGGATCCGAACTTGCTGTGAACGACAAAAGTAGGTATGTGAAGACCTGAAACTCCTATGTCTTCTATGTATGGATCGTGCATAAGAGGTTCTAATTCGTTAAGACCTGCGAAATCTCTGTATATGAAGTACATCAGTTTTTTGAGGCTTTGCTCGGTTATTTCGATCCCTAATTCCTGTGCTACCTCTTGTATCTTTGAACCCAGGTACTCCACAATCTTGCTTGTTGAATCCAGCTCGCTAAGAGATACATCGATTTTTTTCTCCATGCCTCTCTTCAACCGGATAAATATCTCATGTTCTTTATCATTTAGCTCTGGTTCCTCAACCTTGTAAATAACCTCGTCCTCTTTATCATCCCAAAAAATCCTTGCATTGGCGAAGGGTTTTATCAGAGGATACGTCAAATCTAAATCCTGTATCTTCTCAGGTTCTTCTAGATCTATAATCTCATTTGAGCCACTGTCAATCTCGAGATTCGAGATGGCTTCGTCTTCAATAATCTTTTCTTCTTCTCCTGAGAAAACTTCTGTTATTCTATCCTTCAAAGACTCAAAGACCATACTTAAAGAAAAATTGTAAAACTTGAATTAAATAGATTTGGTGATAAAGACGATAGAGAGTTTCTGTACCGGTTTTTTATTATAGAGAGGTAACAATAGAGTTCGTTGAAATTCTTTTCTAACATATAAATTAACCTAATGGGAAAAACTATATCAGAAAACAAAAATAACAGAGGTCTAGCCATATTATTTAAAAAACATCAAAAAGTCTAAAAGAAATGCCAGAAACAAAAAACTTCTGATAATATTCGCGACTCATCAAAAACCTGTTTCAACATAATAAAAAAATACTACCTTTTAATAACAAGGCTTTTAAACTTGGTTTTGTTTTTAACATACATATGGTCAAAAACCAATATCTTGATATCGAGAGCTACTCTTTGGAAGAGCTTAAAGAAGAATTATACAAAGCTTCTTTACTTGAAAAAATGCCTCAAAAATCTGGAGGCGACCTTATACCACATAAAGATAAAAAAATCAACGAAAACAAATATCTGCAAACCGTTATAGATATACATTTTGATGAGGATTACGGATCCCCTTACTGGCAGGAAAAGATGAAAGAACTTGATTTTGATCCCCGAGAAGAAATCAAAAAATATGAGGATTTAAAAAAGCTGCCAGAAGCTGAAAAAGAAGCCTTAAAACACAAATCCGTTAGAGAATTCATTCCAAAACTTTTCAGCAGAAACGGAAATATAGATCCAGAGTATTTCGACTTATCAAAGTCTTCAGGCACAAAAGGAACAAAAAAACTGATGCCATGGAGCAAAAACATCTCCGAGGACATGGGGGAGTGGTACAATTACAACCTCGAACTAAACAATCAAGAAGGTGGGGACTGGCTAGCATGTGGTCCATATGGGTTGTATGAGAAACACCTTGAAAAAGCTGGCAACAAAAGAGGAGGTCTTGTTTACTTCAACGGTATAGAGACCAAAGAACTCAAAGAAAGAACAAAATACCTTAAAAAAATTTCCGAAAACCCTCTAAAGATTCTAAATCCTAAGACTGCTATCAAAGTTTTTCAAGGTATCTCCCATCTAAACCCTACAATGAAATCTATAAAAGATGATATAGCATCCCAGAATTTCAGTAATATAGCAAGCGCTCCTGTAGCAGTACATAAAATTTACGATATGCTTAAAGAAGATTTCTCAAAGACCAGTCCTGAGGAAATAGACACAATTCTGATCAGTGGCACAGGTATCACGAAAGAATCTATTGAAGAAATAGAGGAGAAATATAGGAATGCAAACATCATACCTATGTACGCAACCTCTCTTACAGGGCCTGCTTTCGACCATCCAGACACAGACGAGATTTTATATTATCCTCCTTCACCTCAGGTAAAATTCGAAGTTGTGGAAAAAGAGAAGGACTTCAACCAAGCCGAAAAAGCCGATTATGAAGAAAGAGGAAGGGTAGTTATACACAGGGTAGGAGAAGACTTTTTCTGGCCAAATCAAACCGAAAGAGAAAGTGCTATACGAATAGAACCAAATAAACCGTTTGAAGTTGATGGAATATCAAAAATTCGTCCTTACTAACCAAGAGTCCGTGCTTCCTCTAATTCTTTTTTTAATTTGCGTATCTTGGGATGTGTAAATCTAATCAGGTAATTATAACCCAGCACAAAATGTCTTGGAAGTTCTTTTAGTTCTTTAGATTTTTTTAGTTCTTCCCAAGTTTTTTCACCAAATTTAGAAACTGATTTAAATTTCCTAGTATGTTTACCAAATGCAGGATCAGCTATGACCCATTCTCTATCCAGGTAAACTTCTGCCGGAACATGAACAGAATCATCTAATCTATTCTTATACTCATTATAGAAAACTACTTTAACCATTTTATAGCGACAAGGGATATCAATAGATCTTAAAAGAGATACAAGCAAATTTGTCTTATCCATACTTGTTGCCACATCAACGTTTTCTTCTAATAGAAACCTTGAGCCTCTAATTTTAGGAAATCCCCAACAGTAATTATCTCTTACCCATTCATATATTGATTTTGAAATCTCATAATCTTCGTCCAGATTTTTTGAAATATTTTTAGCTTTTTTAGAAAAAGATTTTCCGGTGGGACATAAGTATCCGCCAGTACTATATTTCTCCATAAAACATATATTATATCGCCAGACATAATTAAAACAAAGGCCACAAACTTTTTTATGTGTTAATTATATAGTAGTTACATGGTGCGAATATGAGTAACGATTTCCAAAAAGCCGATCCTGACGAACTTACAAAAGAAGAATACGAAAGAATGAAAGAAGAAAAGTTACAATATACTCTGGATTTTGTATACAACAACAATCCTTTTTACAGAGAAATGATGGATGAAGAAGGGTATGTTCCAGAAGATTTCAAGACATTTGAAGATCTTAAAAAACTCCCTGTTATTAATTCCGAAACCATAAAGAACAATCAACCTCCAAAAGCGGAAAAAAATAAACTTTATACTCCTGGTACAGACGTTAGAAGACCCTACCAAACTTCAGGAACATCAGGAAATCCAAAAACAATATTAAAAAGTTATGACGAACTAGAAAACATATATGAAGAGGCAAAAAGAGGTTTTGAACTATATGACATATCAGAAGACGATGTATTTGTAAATTACTTCCCTTTTGTTGCTCTTAATCCTTCAGGCGATTACGGAGAAGGATTAATAGATAAATTAGGGGCAACCTCCGTTCCGATATCAAATACGCCTTATCCTCCTAAAATTGAATACAGCATGCTAAAACAGTTTAATCCGGATGTAATTATGGGATTAGCATCTCATGTGGATGCTAAAGGCAGAATATTTAAAGAAATCGGTGCAAACCCTCAAGAACTAGGAGTAAACGTTATAAGTTTAGCCGGAGAGCCCGTAACAGAGAGCAGGAAAAAACACATATCTGAAACATTCGGGGCAGAAGTATATGACTTCCTAGCTACTACAGAATCAGGAGGATTTGCATACCAGTGTAAAGAAAACGAATCCCTATACCATGTTCTCGACAACTTTGTACACGTTGAAATAATAGGAGAGGATAAAGAAAGACTGGAAGAAGGTGAAGAAGGTCATCTAGCCGTAACCAATCTTCTAAATCCCGGGGAAGAATCCGCAATGCCTCTATTAAGGTATGATTTGAAAGATATAGTATCAGAATACAACACAGATATCCGGGATTGTGGATGCGACATAAATAGCTCTATTTCTATAAGTTCTCCAAAAAGAGAAGCATGGGAATTTATAGTTGGCGCAGTAAATCTTAACGCAAAATTTGTAGAGGACAAAATATACAATCACGATGATATAGGTGAAGTCACTAAAGGTTACCAAGTAAAACTGGATTACGAGGAAGACGAGGGAGATATAATGAATGTTCTGGTTGAAACCAATGAAGAAAATCTCTTAAAAGAGAAAGCAGAAGTTACAGAAAAGAAATCGCCAGAGAATAAAGCAGAAGAGATAGCGCAATCTCTTCTTGAACACCAGCAACTTAGAGACACTGTAGAAAATATGAAATCAAGTAAAATAAAAGTTAATTTTGTGAGGGACATCGAAATGCCTAAAGGAAAACCTCAGAGAGTAAAAGATCTAAGAGACTAATATGGAAAACAATCAATTTTTCAGCCAGCTTATAAAAAAAGGGGAATTAAGAGTAAACAAGAAAGGACATGCTATTCTTTCAGGCGAATATTTATTTTTAATACCTCCTAACGTTATTGTCAAATTACAGAACAACCTTAAGGAAGAGTTAGGACATGAAAAAATGAAAGATATGATGGAATCACTTGGCAAATATCAAGTAAAACAGGCAATGAAGAGATATAAAGATAAATATAACCTGAATGAGATTTCGAAAGGAGCTATTTTCAAAAAATTCAAAAACTATACCAAGATTTTGGGGTGGGGGAACATAGAATTCGAAGAAATGGATAGAAAGAACGAAGAATTAATAGTTACAGTTAATCATCCAACTTTCCCAAAAGTTTATCTCAGATCTAACAAAGAATCTGATATACCTGTGTGTCATTATCTAAACGGCATGATAGAAGAAATAGGAAAAGCAATGATAGATAATAAAATAGAAGTAGAAGAGAAAAAATGCGTTGCAAAGGGAGATGAGATCTGTCTTTTTATCTCAAAAGATTAGATATTAATCCCTTTATCAGGCTCTTCCACCTTTAATCCTTCAGAGGTAAATTCAAGCGGATAAATATCTTCTTTAAAATCGGTTTTTCTCATCTTATGTACTATCAGCTTTCTTCCCATCTCTCCCCCTATACCAAAGCCTTCCAATACAATTAGGCCGTCTGTAACAAATTCCTCTATACCATATCTTGTGATCCCTTCTTTATCTTTAGGAGACTCCGCGGTCATTATACACGTTACATCGTTCTTCTTCAGCATGTTTATGAGCTCGTAAAGCCTTCTTCTGATCTTACCTTTGCTGTCCGCGTACATACCAATAACTGATGTAGAGTCTATGACTATTCTATCTGCGTCGATATCCTCTATTTTTCTTCTTATGTTGTCTTCAAAACCTGTATCCACCCTAAAAGGGTTTATGTATTCTATCTTGAAGCTTCCTTCATCTATATATCTTTGAAAATCCCAGCCGAACTCGTCTGCATCCTCAAGTATGTCGTCAACCTGCTCCTCCATGGTTATGAATAGACTGTTCTCCCCTATCTGTAGTCCATGCCAAAGAAATTGGCTACAGAAAAGGGTTTTGCCCGTTCCTGGGCCTCCAGATACTAGTGTAACAGATGTTTTAGGGAAACCTCCCTCTATAATATCATCAAGACCGTGTATGCCGGTTTCAACTCTTTCAACCATACAAAAATTTTATTGAATCCTATATTTATTAAATTAATTTAAGGTTTAGATAAGTTGAAAGACAAACTTTTAATTCAGTAAAGAGCAATTTAGGAGTATGCAGAAACAGTTCAAGACAGCCCTGCTTCTATCCCTGGTTTTTTTAATCTCTACAGTAGTAACAGTGAGCGGTCAGGTGTCTGAAAATACGGTTTATTCCGAAATAGATATTCTGCTGGTAAACGACGGCCACACAATTTATGATGAAGATGAGGATTTTCAGTACCGAGAATTCGAAGTAGGAAGCGAAACAGACAGGAAATTATATTCAAAATATCTTGAAAGCTTAAAAACCGTTCCAAATGCTAATATTGAAAACTACAACACCACAGAAGAAGTTGAAGGCCCCGATGCAGAAAAAATGGCGGAATACGATCTTATAGTATGGTACAGGCTTTCTGATGAGATCGCTTCCGAAATAGATGAGGACACTGATGATTTCGAATGCGGAGCATGTAGTAAGCTGTCATCTAATGAACTGGAAGAGATCCGAAATTACCTGAACGAAAAAAATGGCAGGCTCTTTCTCACAGGGCAGACAATGGATTATTCAAATGAGTTAGGCGAAGAAACTGCGATAATAGTTCCTGAAGACATTGAAGACGAATCCGACATAGTTATGAGGAATATAGGTCACTGGGATAGAAGAACCGTTGCTGAAGGAGAAGACACAGAATACAAAGTCGACAGTTCTCTTTCCTCAAAGATCGACAGGGTTTTCATATCCCATATCTGTGAACTTGAAGAATTCCAGGAAAAAAATACATGTCAAAATATAATAAACAGTCAGACAACTTTGCTACCACATAATGAATCAGGAGACGGATACTACACAGGATATCACGGTAATGATGAGTTTTTAATTGGTCTTTTGACGCACAACGAAAGACCTAGGTACAAAACAGTTTACATGTCCGAAGGATTCGAGACCATAAAAACCGAGGAAACAAGAAAAAACTTGATGAAAAACATCGTCAACTTTCTTCTCGGAACCCGGACAAAAGACATGTCAGTTAAAGACTCAAAAGGAGGTATCGTCGATGCGGATGGAAAAGTTTACGACCAGCACACAAATTCCACCATAAATATCCAAGCGGTGTGCGAAGCAAAGCAGAAGACCCCTGATGGACAAAAGCACAACGTAACAGACGCCAGGTTCTTTTATAGTCCTGAGGGGGAGGACCTTGGCCCTTCTATTGAAACAGGTTTTGAAAAGAAGGAAAGCATAGAAGATATGGAATCATGGGATACAACCGGTATAACAGGTGATGAGGACTTCACCGAAATTTCCGATAAATGTGGTGTTAGGGAGGGAGAAAACAGTCTTCACCTTTACGGTGGAAACCGTGAATCAAGCTATGAAGTTGAAACCTCGTCCATAGATCTTTCCCATCAAAAAGAAAACAGAAACGTTACTTTTAGCTACAGCATATACCTTCCAACTGGAGAAGAAAGCGCTGAGTGTTACGCTCCTAATTCGAAAGACGAACACGAAGAAGTTTCAGAAGACGAGTTAATAGCGGAATATATTGATGAAAACGGTGATTGGCAGCAATTAAAATTACATGGGGCTTCAGAAATCAATTCTAAGAGAGGAGAATGGCTCGATTTTAACATCGTTCTTCCTGAAGAAGCCATTCATGAGGAAACACAGCTAAGGTTTAACCCTATGAGTACCGATGACTCCTATGAAGAAACAATTTTCGGAGAAGGCCTTACTGAAGTTTCTGACGAAGGAGATACCTGGGTCTTAGATGACGTCGTACTGGACGATGGGATAAGGTTAAATCCTGTGGACGGCGAGTTCAACAGCTCGAAAGAAAAAGTCGAATTCAAAGAATTCAACGCCACTGATGTAAGATACGATATCGAAAATCCTGATGGAACAAACTTCACATACGGAGTACAATGCAGAGACAGTACAAAACATCAAAAGTGGAGCAAATTTGATAAATCATGGATAACAGCTGCTTTAGAACCTCCTATAGGACCTGAAAGTGAAGACGTAGAAATACATGGTTCGGAGATAAACGGGGATGTTTTCACGAACAAGGAAATAAATAATTTCTCGATTGATATCCGTCAGTTAGAAGAGAACAAGCCAGACATGATACGTTTCAGTTGTCAGCCCGAAAACGGTAAGTGGTCCGACTGGAAAACATTTGATGAAGACTTTAGAAACACAAACGAGGTAACTGAAACATCCGTTCCTGTAAACATAACAGATCATGGATGCGGGATTGATGACGGTGAAAAAGAAATATACGCCGAGTTATCCACGTTTTCTGGGAACCTGCAAGACGAAACACAACAAGGAAACGATATCAAAGCTTCAATAATTTTGGATACAACTCCTCCTAAGTTAGAAGAAAAAATACCGGAAAACCGTTCATACATAAATGAATCTCAGTTTTTTCTTCTGGATGCTTATGACCCTGATTCAGAAAGCTCAACGGCCTCAGGTATTGAAGAAACCGGTTTCCCTTATCTCTACAGCGATGTAGAAACCAACGGCACGTTTGTCTTGAACGAGTTTTTCCACCCTGAAGGAGGAGAGTTTCAGGAATCAGGAGAAAAAAGTATAACCGCCTGGATATGGGACCGACTTGAGAACACGTTAAAAGTTGTTGTCGAATTTTTTGTTGATGCTGAAGACCCTTACATAAAATTCGCGGAACCGGGCAATGAAACAGTTCATTCATCCGATGGCTTCACTGCAAATGGGGAGGGCCTGATAAATATAACTATCAAGGAGAGCAACACCAACTTATCCTATATAGGTGTCCACAACGGAGATAGCTGGATAGAAAACGTTTCAGATATACAAGACTCTGAATTTAGTTTTGACTACTCGGAAAATAACGGTATAGACCCTGGATGGATCGATGAAGGAGAAAAAGAACTTAAGGTCTGGTTCAATGATTCGGTAGGTCATGTAGTGGAAGAAACTTTTATTTACTATATCGATGAGTCTCCTCCCGTATTCTTAGAAGAATTACCGGCGAACAGATCTTACTTGTCTCCAGACCAGGAAATAACGGTGTTTATAGAAGAAGGGGGTTTCGCAGATATAGAAACAGTTAAAGCAACCTTAGGGGATGAAACAGAGGAAATAATAGCTAATGAAAGCTTTGATCCTTCAATGTTTTCTGAATGGGACGATGAAGGAACAGAAGATATCTGGCACAGCATAAATATCGAAGCTGTCGATGAAGTGGGGAACAAGGACTCGATTATTTTGGAGTACAATACGGATTCCCTTGACCCGGAAGTCGGCCTAGAATTTTCCGGTGAAAACTACTTGAACGAATCAGGGAAATCATTTATAGAAATAGATTCCGAGATCTCCGATTTATCTCATATAGGTGTTTACAATGGAGAAGAATGGATATTGAATGAATCAAAAGTTCTTGAAAAAAGTTTTACGGATTCTTTAACTCCTGGCTGGGAGGACGAAGGCCTTAATAAACTAAAACTGTTCGTTAATGACACTGCCGGGAACGAAAAAACATTAGAGAAGAGTCGATACCTTGATAAAACTCCTCCAATTGTTGAAAACGTTCTTCCAAGCTTATATCATGAAAAAGACGGAACAAAATATGTTACAGAAGACACGACCATAGAACTTGACGTGGAAGATCCTGACCTTGGAGAAACATCTATAAGTGGTTCTGGAGAGGATAAGCTTGTTTTTAACCTTGATTCTTCTCAAAACAGTTCAGCGATCAGTTTAGAAAACACCGTAGAGATAGGTCCTGAATGGGTTGATGGAGAAAACACGTTAAACATTTATGTGAATGACTCGGTTGGAAATACCCGGCATATCGATCTCGATTTCTTCTCGGACAATGAACCTCCCGAGATAACCGATGCCAACATAGGCGAAGAGGAGTTTCCGGGCCAGGAATACGATGGAGAAGAGATAGATGCCCTTGTTGTCCCTTATCCTTCTCTGGAGTTTGAATTTGAAGATGTTCCGCAGGACGGTTCAGGCATAGAAAAAATAGTTTTCTACAATGGATCCCATGAAACAGAGGTATCTGTCGGTGAACGCGAAACAACAGAGATATATGAACCTAAATGGTACAAGGAAGATAAAGATGACTGGAAAACTCAGTTAGAAGTTTTCATATCCGACAAACTAGGTAACAACGTTACAGAAACATATAACTACGTAGTGGATAACAAAGCTCCAGAAACAACGTTACAAACTTCTTATGACTGGGGATGGACTGATTCCGATGTCTCATTTGATCTGGTTGCTCAGGACAACATAGAGGATAATGTGGACTATATATCGTACTGCATCATAGAAGATGAGTCCGAAAGTCAATGTGAAGAACAAAAAAGTGTTGAGGCCGTTGATACTTTAGAAAATCTGGAAGTAAGCTGTGAAGACGGAGAAACATGTGAAAAATACATAGGGTATTGGGCGAACGATTCTGTTGGCCACATCGAAGACACAAATTTTTCTGATCCTATCAAGATAGACAAAGAACCTCCTGAAATACAGATCAAGAATCCTGAAAACGATTCTTACGTAGGTGGAACTGTCGAATTTATCGTTGAGGCTTTTGATAAGGGTTCAGGAACAGAAAGCGTGGAATTCACAATATATAACAAGACTTCGGACGAAGAACTAATAATCCTTAACAGTTCCGAAGAAGACGGATGGACCGAAATTGAAAACGGTGAATGGTTTTTCGAATTGGATACCGAAGATTTCGGGGAACCGGAGATAAACGATTTGGTTTTCAACGTGACCTCTCAAGATAATCTTGGACACATCAAAGAAAAATTCATAGGATTCGATGTTGACAATATGGCTCCAGCGTTATCCATAGACTATCTACCAGATAAGATACACCACAGTGAAACATTTGAAGCGTCAGTTGTAGCTGAAAGGCCTGGAAATGTTGATTTAAAGAACCATACTTACAGGATAATAAACCAGTCAGATTCCCAAGAAATTTACAGTGAAACAGTAGAACCTGAAAGCGGTTACCACGAGTTTGAATTTGATATAAGTCCTGAAAATTCAGGTAGCGATCATGAACTTGAAGATGGCGAATACATCATAGAAACTGAGGCCTATGACGATCCTGATGATGAAGAGATGGATCAAGAGACTAGGTCGAACGAAAGAATATTTGTGATAGATACAGAATCCCCTGAATTAATAATGACAGATCCCGGTAACGAGACGTGGCAAAAAGAGAACATAAATATAGAATCTGAAATCAGCGACCTGTACGGATTGAGGGAGTGTCGTTACTTCTATAAGAACGAAAGCACGGATGAATGGAGTTCTGAGTTTGAATTAGTCGAGTGTCCGGATGTTTCAGGTACAACAAAATTTGATTTCGACAGTAGAAACGTATGCGGGGACAGTGTTGAACCCGACTGCGGTTTAAAATTAGAGGTGGAGGATCTTGCTGGAAACGTTGAAAGCGAACAAATGAATTTCAAAATAGATAACACTCCTCCAATAATCTCTTTCACCGGTCCGGATGACAGCAAGTGGTACAACGAGGAGTTCGAGGTTGAACTAGGATTCGACGATCAGAGGTTTATAGAAGATCAAAAAGCAGATTACAGAGTTTCAGACGGCGGTCAACAAGGAGGATGGGAAGAATTACAGATTGAAGACAATATGAGTTCTTTTGATGTGGAATGCTTATCTGAAGGAGAGGAAGCATGTAATGTAGAAGTCAAAACTTCTTCTTATTCAGGATTAGAAACGTTAGAAAGCGTCGATTTCAACATAGATCGGACGCCTCCTGAGTTCGAATCTATTTCAGTAGCGAATCGTTCAAACATCACTTCAGAAACAGAGTTTGAGGTTGTTTTTGAAGACGGTTTAAGCGGTGTCGACAGTTCAAAAACGTTTTATTCCAACGGTTCGGACGAGTTTATGCTTGAAAGCGGTGAAAAGTTTAACCCTGGATGGGATGAAGGAGAAAATGAACTGGAAATAGTTCTGACTGACAACGCAGGAAACATTAATGCCTTGTTTTTTGAGTTCGTAGTTGACGACACAAGTCCTGTGGTAGAAGACATACGATTTGATAACGACAAAGAGTTCTTGAATAACACCGCCATCAGGCCCGAAACCGAGTTTTTGATAGATGCTTATGACGAGATAACCGGGATAAAACAGAGTTTTTACGAAAGAGCCCATCCTTACGGCGTGGAAAACTTTGAAGTTAACGATAGCTTCAACCATATAGACTGGGAAGATGATGAAGAGGGATACAGATGGCTTAACTTTACTTTAAAGGATTTTGTAACGTATCCTGAACCCAATGCTAAAACCGAAAAATACCTTTTCTTCGTTGATGGTCGTTCTCCTGAAGTTCTGCTCGAACATCCGGAAGAAGGAAGAGAAATCGACATGGAATCGGAAAACATCAAGATACTTTCTTGGGATACAGGGGTAGGAATAAGAGAGGATAACGGCAGGAAAATAGGTAATTATTACCATGAAGGAATCGGCGAATGGAGTAGTTTCAGTATTAACGAGTCCTTCTATCCTTACTGGGATGAGATGGAAGAAGGGGAAAGAGAGATCAAAATAAGGGTTGAAGACAAACTCGGTAATGTTGAGGAAAAGGAATACTCGTTTACGCTAATAGGTTCCCCTCCAGATATAGGGGAGATAGAAGTAAACAGGTCTTTTGCAAGGTCGGACCATGATATAAAGGTTTCAACCGATGTTTTCCACGAATATTCTGAGATA
>JALDAG010000020.1 GCA_022729255.1 Candidatus Nanohalarchaeota archaeon
AAGAGGATCATATTTATCTTTAAATTCCTCATAATCCTCGCTTTCGTTTCCATCTAAAAGCATAGAGGTTACAAGGCCTTCTAATGCTATTATTTCTTTGTCTTTTCTGTTGATGAATTCAAGGCCTTCATAAACCATTTCTTCTTCAAATATCTTGTAAGTCTCGTCATCCATGATGTTTTCAAAATGACTTAAAAACTCTTCATCCTCAGCCCTCATTTCTTCAGGCGACATGGGCATATCTGATTTTTCTACACCGTATAAGGAGTTCAAAAACAACTTTTCTATAGTATCATCTGTGCCTTCTTCTATTTCTTTTCTATCCCGAACTTGTCTTTTTAATACCCCTTTCTCATAAAGACTGGAGAGATGGTTCTCATTTATAGAATCGAAACTTGAAACTATATATCTGATTCTGCGAGGTTCACCTGAATGAATTCTTGGCTTTATCTCATCATAAACGAATTCTACCAGTTGTTCCTTTTCATCAGGGTCCATATCCTCCGATTTATTGTAAACATATACTGTTCTGTCGATAAGCTCATAATACATTTCCGAGTAGCTGTAATCTTCATCAAAATACTCTTTTACCTGTTCAATTTTAAAATCAGGATCCAAATCACGACTGATATCAAAACCTAGAGCTGTGGTTGGAGCAAGCAAAGTAGCGCCTATAGTGATTCCAGCGACGATTTTCTTGCCTTTTTCCATGACCTTTTCATAGATACTCTCATCTTCCAGCTCATTAGTTACCATCGTATAGTAACATTAATGCTTGGTTTTTTATAAATGTTTTCCAAAGCGAAGTGAATATCACCTCATCATCACTGCGAAATCTATATCCCTTATCGATCCGTCCTGTATCTCTTCCTGAGAAAAAGTTCCTACCGCCACATTCGCATCGGATACAGGTGATCCATGAACAATTCTTTCCACGTGACTGCCAAATACCGTGTCTTGATAAATTCCTGGTGCAACTTCTGTGAATTGAGCCTGTCTAAACTCTTCCCAGTCTCTGCCCCATATCAAGTTCAGATCGCTCCCGAAATTTTCGATAACATCCTCATCCACATATATATTAGCCTTCAATTTCTCCATATCATCCTTCTCGACAGCTTTCGCGATAATATACGCATTCATAACACCATTACCAGGTTCAATATTCCTTGTGATCCGGGCAACCTCAGAACCTCCTGACTCATAAGAATAAGAAAAAATACTGCCATCATATATCCCTGTATAGTAAAATTCAGTCATGTATATATCCTCGGAGTAGAAGTAAGCGCCTGAAGACCTTTTTTCTACATCAGCGTCTTCACCTGCAAAATCGCTGATTTCCAGGGTTGTGAGACCTGTCTCATCCTGTCTAACAAAAGCTGACTCATTGTAAAAATCCTCATACCTGTCATCAAACTCCATTAAGGAGTAGATCATGAAAAAAACGGAAAACAATAATATCATAACTAGGACTCCTAATATCTTCCATCTATTCCTGTATATGTCTCTACCGTTCATCTCTATCCATCACCAAAAATTATGCTAATTATTTCTTTCGGGAATTCAAGTGCGTCGGACCATCTATCCGATTTTTCTTCCCAGTTAAACGTGTGGTCAGGCCACTCCGCATTATCCTTGATGCTGTATGCAACATAGGCTTCTGCAATGCTGATACCAAAATTCATAGCTCCTCCTGCAAGAGCTGATAAACCTCCTGTAGTAGGGCCTGCTGTCAAAGAAGCCTTCCAAATAGTTGTTTGGATAAGTGAAGAACCTCCTCCTACCAATATCTGTGCAGCTGTATCATCGTGAGTCATCGAACTGTAACAGTAGTTCCTATCATCCATCGTGTTCCTGTAAGAAACGCTCAATGAATCCACCTCTCTTGTCAAACCTTCATCTAATTTGTTAAATACATCGAATGTCTCAAAGTTTTCGAAAAATTCATTAGCCACTGAAGGTTGTATGCACTTCTGTGATCCTGTTCCGCTTGAAGAAATATGTCTCTCGGGCACACTTGGTATAACCCCTCCTTCTTCAGTAAAGTGTATTGTACCTGACAATGGTTCATCTGATTCTGGGTCTGTAGCTGTACCTATACTAAATTCGGCTCCTCTCGTCTTCATTTCAAGTACGTTTTCCATGAAACCTGTACAGTATTCCATAAACTCTATGGTTTCTCCGCCATCTAGAGGTTCAAAGTCAAATAGAACATTATAAAATAGTTTTTCGCCGTAACGACCCTCATCTTCATCATACTCTTCTCCCACGTATACATCCAATATATCTCCAACTGTCAAATAATCAATATCGCTCGACTCCAATTCATCTTCCGTGAAAACGATGGTTACCTCCTTTTCTCTATAGTCATTGTGTTTTGAAATAAATTTACTACGGTCATAGTAATCCTCCGCTTCTATTATACTAGGAATAAAGAAGTTCCCATAATCCTCGTGAGTCTCAAAGTAATCTAAAACCTTAACACTATCAAAATTAACCCTAAATTCCCTTTCTTCCCCTATATGTTCCTCTATTAAATATTCCCTGACTTTATCTGATTCAGCCACCTTTTCCATACCACAATAATCGTTACCGTCTAGTGTCACATCATAAAAATCTCCTTGGAGACATCTAGGCTTGAAATAACGGAAATCTTCATCACTTGGGATCCCTTCTTCTGTCCATGCCTCAGGTTTTATTTCTTCACATGTGTTTTCAGCTTTATCCTCGATATCTATTTCAACTTGACTCAAGTCCTCTATTACCTCTCCAGCTTTTTCAGGAACTTTATTCCATATATCGTAATCAAAGAAACCAGGTAGAATGAACTGATTATAAATCAAATCATCTCTATCTAATATTTCGCTGATTTGAACACTTCTCAGATAATTCAATTCATTGATTTCTTCCAAGAATCCGTAAAGCGTCTCATTTTCGGGTAACCAGTAACCTATCTGAGAATAGTAAACAGAATTTTCCGGTTGATCTCCACCTACCATATAATCCCTGATTATTGATGCGTTGCCTGAATACGCTTCACAGTAATCCTCCCACTCTATTATCTCTCCTCCTAAAAACTTTTGGAGTTCTGGGGAAGATTCTTCAGAGTCTTCATTAGGATCACCACAAGAGTCTCCTCTGTTTGGAAGGTTGCCCTCTATAACTGTAATCTCCTCTTCATTCTCACACTTGTATATCTCTGTGTTGATTATGTCCTCTCTACATTTTTCCGGACCGGGAACTGTTCTCGCTGCTTCCCAAACTCCTTCTTTAAAGTCTACTGATTGATAATCAGGTAGTCTTTCATGGTTATGCTCATTTTCATAAACGTGTTCCTTTTCTAAAGTCTCTTCAAACTGTTCAATTCTAAGCCCTTCAAGATAAGCAAGGTTCATCATTGCGTCCCTGACTTCACTTCTTACATCAGAAATATCTAATCCTGGGGCATCAGGATCATATGGGTTCTCCACCATCATTTGAGAGTTCCAACCCTCTTTTAAAACAGCTCCCTGTCTACAGTAAAGGCGTACTGCGCTACCACGTCCCCTTCCCTCACTGTAGATTAGCTCAAAACCTTCTTCATTTAATGGTGACTCTCTTATCACACAAGGTTCCTCTACTTCTTCGATGTTATCATGGTCTTTAGGATTGTCAACCATATCATAGACACTTTCAGGCTCTGACTGGAGTATGTCCTTCCCTCTTGAAACCGCATAGAAAGGGATGCCTGAAGGACTAGTCTCCGTAAGAAATTCTTCAGAGGAGTAAAACTTTGGTTTTGAGACCACAAATGGATCACTGGTATATATGATATCCTCATCCGCGCCTGTTAATCCCTCTAGGAAAGGAATGTTTTCAAATCTTTCGTCTCTCCTATAAAAAGAACCCTGAAGCTCGAACATGAAAACTTCTGTTGGAACCGTTTCAGCGCCTAAACGGTTCATTTGACTGATTCTGTCTTCTTCATCTACATGTTCTCCAAAGTAATCTGTATCTGTCCAAACAAAATCAGAATCCGCAAACTCGTAACCCTCCGCTTCAGGCCCCATGTAGCAACTTTCAACCCTGTGGTTTACTTCCACATAAGACGATTCGCCTTCATCTCCCGGTTCAGTTCTACATGGACTCACCGAATAAAATCTCCTTCCTGCACCAGCAAGTTCGTTTTCTTCTTCTCCCTCAGGTTCAAGGGAAACATAATACCAGTTAGCAACAGGATGCAGATCATATGCCTTTGGTTCAACTACACCTGTTTTTTTAAGTCCTATGCTGTTTATACCCACTGAATCGTATCTTATTTGCTTGGAAAGCTCTTTCATCCCGCTCATGGAGATAACTGAAGATGCGATACATGCTGATTTTGCCTGTTCCTCTGATTCAAAAGATGTTTCACAAAACTCTCCTTCGGAAACAGCGTTTTCACACATCTGACCTAGATAAGAATCCTCAATCTCATCAATGCTACGGCTATCAAAGTTTTCGTTCTCATGATACCTTTCAAAAGCTCCGGACCCACACCCAAGTGTTTTCATAATCGATAACTGTCTCTCCAGCTCCTCATTGTCTTCTCCACCTATCATCTGTTCCATGGCGTTATAGTTCTCGATGAACGCCTCTAGTATCTCGTTTATTGTTTCAGGCTCCTCTGGATCTATTTCAGCCGTCATTATGTTCCTAACGTTTTGAATTCCTTGATAATACCTTTTGTCATCAACCTCTGTCAATACATCCGTCCTTGCTCTTTCTTTACCATACTCCATCCTGTTTACGATCGATTCAAGTACGAAACCTTCGTCGAAAAGTTCTTCCAAGAGACTTTCAGCTATCTCATCCGCATCTATATTGGTCTCATCGACGTTGAAAGCATCAGAAGCAAGGTATTCGATCAATTCTGAAAGTTCTTCAACATCGAAATCATCGACTTCTCTGTAATATGGATTACCTGTTATCTGATCGCTTAGCTCTCTACCCATGTACTCCTGAACAGCCACCCTCACATCGTTATGGTCGAAAAGGTTGTGTACATCAGTTCCATAATCATCCATGAGCTTGTCCATTGATTTACCAAGGTATCTGTTGAACTCTCTGGAAACAAAATTATTTCTGATATCTTCAGCGGTTTCACCAAATGAAAAATAAGAATGAACACCCCATATCGCCTCGTGAGCCACTCTTCCACCTGCGGTAAACATCCATTCAGCTCCTAAATCCAAAAACCTATCTAAAAACCCTGATTTTGTCGTATCCGACAACATATTAGTTCCTTTTTTGTTCAACAAAACATTTGAAGCTCCATATTTGTATCCTGCCATACCAATGGTCGCTCCAGTGAGGTAATTCGTCATAACCCTTGACCAGAACCTAAAAGACCAATGACCTTCTTCATCTGTCAAGTATGCTTCCTCCCAGTCGCTTTCGATGCCGTAATCAGGAAAAGACTGGTAATAAAGAAAATATTCTGGTTCTCCCTTGGCTCTCAGGAAAGCTTCTACATGCCCCAAGAAGTTATCAGGTCCGTCGAATCCGCCAAAGTTGTTTGGAAGATTGAAATTGTGAACCCTGCAGGAATTACTGATCGAAGTCCCGAAATCAGGTTCATCACATTCCACAGTAACGGGCTCCTGGATCTCGTCCTCTTCACCTACAACAACTCCTCCAGATTCGGTAGCTTCATCGCAAACCCCTCCCTTCCACGAAGTCCATTCATCTTCTAAATAATCGATATAATCCTGTTCTGAATTTTCGTTTTGAGCGTTCATCAAAGCGGTGCAAGAAAGAGCTACCCTCATACCGTGTGCTGAGTCCTTAGCTACTTGTTCGTACTCCGTCATGTTTATATCAAGGGTTTCAACAAAAACGTCGGAATACTCCGACAACCTGTTAAGAAGAGGTGGTGTCATGGCGAAGAGAGCCATTCCTATGAAAAGTGCTGCAAGAATCCCGAAAGCTACCTGAAAAGATATGCCGAAAGCTCCTTTTTTAGCCATTTCAAATCCTCTTTAATGCCGTCCTATATTATTAGTTGTAGGTAAGTATGGTTTATATTTTTCGAAGGTTGAACCAGATAGCTTCCGATCCCTTGGTAAAAAATGAGATGTTATAATTGAGCCCTTTTTTCAAAAAATCGAACTTGTCGAATTTTTTGATGTTTATTTAACATTCAAGGATTTCCAAGTGCTCTATAATCGCTTCTGTTAATCTCATGCTTTCAAGAAGATTTTTAAGCATTTCACATGCTGCATCCATCCCATCAAAAATCATAGGTATGACTATGGCAAGTATGGTCGCAACAACCAGTATAGCTGCAACTATCTTTATTATCTGGGTTATGGGTATCGAAGAAACCTGTCCCTTCTTAGTTCCATAAAAAATACTTTTAATCATAAGAAATCACCAGCCCTCTATCTGCAATGCTGAAAACAATGTACAAAACGATTGCAATGGCTATAATCGTTGCTAAAACCATTACCAGTTCTGTTATACCTATCTCACCTTTTTTTATATTAAACCAGTTTTTTAACATCTACATGCCTCCAAGTTCAGCTATTATACCTCCGAAAAGTGTTGTAAGTATGAGCACTGTTAAAAAGTAGAGAAAAGAACCTGATAAAAGTATCCTTCCAATCGTGATGTTTCTCATGTCCGGATTGTTACCTTCGGAAAGTTTTATGTAAAAAGTTCCAAGGATGAACGCTAGCTGGATAAAATATATACCTACCACGATCTGAATTATCTCTGGAGGTATCGCGTCCTGAAAATTGAATATCTCCGTAGGATCGACCATTCCACCGGCACCAACACCTTCAACAGGTCCGTTTCCAGGTGTTGCACCTCCTATTTCTCCAAAAGTTTCTCCTATAACAGCGAATGCGTCTGTTATCACCATTCCCATACCAACCGCGATACCTGAGATGATAGGTGCCAGGCCATAAGCTATGAAAACCATGGTAGATATGGTGTCAGCCATCAAATCCTCTATCTTTCTCTGTGTATCAGCCATCTTCTTGAGGTACGAAGAAATCGTTTTCATGGTGGTCGATACTATGGCAGTTCCCTTACCAGAAGATTCTCTTACAGCCCTCATAACAGATCTTATGAGGTATGAAGGGTAATCCCTGAGAGCTCCGTGTTCCTCGTCGAAAACCGCGTTTTCAAAAGTCATGGACATCGATTTAATGTTGTTAGATATCTTCTGGAACATGTTTTTAATCTCCATTCCAGATGTGTTCCTAACAGCATCATCTATAGCTATCTCAACCGGGGAGCCTCTGCTCAATGCATCTCCTAAAACGAAAAGCGCCTGTGGAAACTCTGATTCGATCTCCGAAATCTTTTTTTTCATCTTGGCTCTTCCTCTATAACCTCCTATCATGTAAATACCTATAGAGAAAGAGATTGAGAGTGGTAGCATCAAGCTTCTTAGGACTTCAACCGTAGAAGGATTGGTCGAAAGTGTTGCTTCTCCGAAAAGAACTCCTAAATAATGTTGAATAGGCCAAAAGCCAAGTATAACAAAAACCAGTAATGAAGCTATCCAGAGAGGGAATTCATAGACTTTTTCGCTTATTTTGATAGGTATCTTTCCTTTTGGAGGTAATATATCCGATTCTATAAGATCTGTTGATGTTGTTGGAGGCCTTGTCAGGAGAACCTGTTGCATCACTCCAAAAACAGCAAAAGGCAGAACAATGTTATAACCTGCGAAAAGATAGTAAACGAGATTAGACCCTCCTATGAATGCGGAGATAAGAGGAAAAAGTATCATCAACAGTACAGGTAGAAGGACACCCATTCCCTGTATGAACATCACAGGATTCTTCAGATCTCTTGAGTACTCCTTCATCCTGTGCTGAGTAGAGTTAAGAAGAGAATTTATGGCCTCTGAAAAAAGATCTTTCTGCCTGACACGATCGCCTTCCTGAAGCGCGGACTGTACAACATTCAATGATTCCACAAAATCTTTGTTATATGGTCTCCAAACCTCTTTATAATCCTCAAGTGCCTGTCTAGTGTTGGTGTAGTTTCCAACCTCTATATCCCAGAGCATCCTCTTGAAATCCTTCGAAATCTCGCCCTTAAGGTTCATAGCTACAAATCTCAAAGCGCCTTCCATGTTAGGAGAAGACCTCATGTAAATAACTATGTAAAGAACCGCCAGTATCATATCCCCGGAAGAGTTAATAACTTTCCTCCTAGCCTTTATAATCGGGAAAAATGTCAGGTATATGAAAACCAGTACCGGTACAAAAAATACCATGAATTTGAAAGGTATTGGTACAGGCGTGGCCACCACCGGAAGAACAAGTATGAATGAAAAAAGAAGGCCAAAAAGAGACGCAGGCATGATCGTGTTGAGATCCAGATCCCATCCCAAAAACTTCACTGAGTTACGAAGGCTTTCCTCAAGGTCATCAAAGGGCTTCGACTTAAATATTTTGCCGGATAGATCGGTTAACTTCTCGTACCAGTGTTTTTCCTTGGAGAGTTTTTCGGCCTCTTCGTATCTTTTGTACTCCCTTGATCTCATATCCCCGGATTTATCTCCATCCAGATCCCTTAATCCTTTTTTGAATCCATCAAACTTTTTTCCACCCATTTCAAATCATTCACATCTCCTTTATTTTTCCTTTTACCCATTCATCCCATCTCTGGAAAACGGTATCAGGATCTATGGTACCTAATTCTTCCATCACATCCTGTGAAACCATGTGGAACTTTTCATTGGCTCTTATAACGAAGTTAGCTTCCATCAGTCCTTTTTTACCTGTATCATTTGCATAGTCAGCTAACTGCTTTTTGTACTTTGCTCTCAACTGTATGTTATTCCATACAGCCTCCCAGTCGTTTTTCCACTCCCTTGTGTTCGATGCGATGGAGTTAAGTATCAGGGACTCTCCGTTTATGAGTTCATCAGTTGGTTTAAGCATGTCGTCCTTAGCATCATACTTCATAAGAGGTATGAAAGCATTTTCTTTCAAAGGATCATCGCTCCATTCCTTACGTATCTCAGCTATCTGCGTAACCCTCCTGTACTTGTGCAGCCCTGAAGGCGATGTGAGCCTGTTACATGTCACGACTATATCAGTGGCTTTGAAGCTTGTTGGTGGGACTCCCAGGTCGTTTACAACACGATCAAAAACAGAGTAAGGATCTTCTCCGTGGATGGTTCCTGCAACATAGTTCGCCAGTGCTCCAACTCTCATAGCTTCGTATAAAGCCTGTGCTTCAGTGGATCTGACCTCTCCTACAATAAGACACGAATCTCCTAGTCTCAAGGACGTTCTTATAGCGTCCGCAGCGGTTAACTCTCCTTCTGTTGCTGTAATAGCTGACTGAGATTTCAACCTCTCGACGTTGTAACCTCTCTTCTCCAGATAAGGCAGAGGAAGCTCCAACGTGTCCTCCACAGACACTATCCTGTTTTTCTTCATCAGTTCAACCAGAGAAGCACCTAAAAGAGAAGATTTTCCAGCCGACCTAGTTCCCGCATAGAGAACAGATCTGGCACCATCAATTATGAAATGTAGTAGTCCCGTGGCCAATGGTGTCATGTAATTAACATCTATATACAGCGGGAATGTCCAAGGTTCGCTTCTGTGCCTTCTGAAAGCATAGGCAAGACCGTCAGGTGAAAGGTTCTGAGTAACAATAGCCACCCTTGCTCTTCCACCAGGAACCTCGGCAGAAGTATCAAGTACAGGGTTTGCCTCGTCCAAAGGCCTTCCAGATTTCAACCTGAACCTGGTCGCCCAGGATTCAACGTCGTCTTTTGTTGGGATAAGGTTAGCCTGACACTCACCATGGTCCGCGTGTATAACATATATAGGGAGGTTGCCCACAGGAGCATTAACATATATATCCTGAAGGTTCTGATCCGCCAAAAGTATCTCCATTATACCGAGTCCAGCTGTATACCTTGTCAGTATAGATGTTAGCTGATCCACCTTGTCAGGGGAAAGCGAAACATTTTTCTGATCCGCTATATTCATTATCATGTCTTTTCCTATGTTAAAAAATATCTCTCTGGTCCTCCCTGGCTCCGCGAACTCCGACTCCTGAGGCCTGTGTTCGGACATATACCTACGAGCTATATCAAGCAACTCGTACTCCTGATCATTTAAATCAAACTCTGGAGGTGTTATATGATATCTTGGCCTTGCATCGTCCTTAACCGAAAGAATCTGAACTTCTGTATCAACTCTGTCTATCGTGTATCGATCGACCTCCCTTGAATTATCGGGAACCGTCTTCATGTACCTTGTAAGCATAAAATTCGGCCTTATGGTGGGGTAAAATATCTGTCTGTATATGTCCCTGTTACCTATATGGTATCCTGCAAGCTGATCGCTCACCTCCCTGATCAACTGAAGGCTTTCCAGTTTTTCCTTCAATGGTTCGAGCTGCTTCTCTAGCCATTCATCATAGCAGTTCGATATCCTCATGTTGGAGTTCTGTATCTTGACCTTCACCTCATCAAGCTTTCTCCTTACCTTCACATAAGCTCCTATAGGATCCTTTCTGATGTCTTGAGCCAGAATCTCCTGTATAAATGACTGTGTGTGAGAAACCATTCTTTCGCAGTTCTCTTGGATATATTTTGAAGGATTTATGAGTTCAGGATCTCTCTTCATCCTTCCAAGAATCTTAGCGATTTCTGAAAGGTATTTCACCTGTTCATACCCATATTCATAATCTCTTTCCCTGGCCAGGACAACCTGCCTCACATCTTGAACCTCCATAAGAATGTCTATAACTCTTGCCATCACGGCTTCATGATCCTCTATAGATGCTCCAAACCGTGAACCCTGAAGATTAACTCTTATCCTAGCCTCTTCCCTATCATAGGTATAACTTCCTACTTCCTGTTGCAAAAAGTTTTGACCGTTGTCCTCCTCCATCGTTGTCCCTTGAAAAGAAGTTCCCGATAGAGAAATATATTAGTTGTGATTAATCGAGATGATTTATCAAACAGAAATTTGAGGTGTATGACCAAACCGTATAAATAAAAATCACTAAGTATCAAACAGATGAACGGAAAAAAGGACAGGAATTACGAGGAACCTATACCAGACTTAGACTCTATAAGAGGTTTTTCTAGCAGCAAGGAATACAGAAAATATAAAGAATCCGAGAAAGAGTCAAAAGGAGGTTTTTACGAGACTGCAGCAAGGAAAATGAGCAGTATAGCGGAGATAGATCTAAGAAAAATAGGTCTTAAGGGAAAGGCAGAGGATATCTCTGACAACCTTGAGCTATCAAGGATGAGTATAGGACAAAAAGAAGTAGGTTCTTTGCTGGTCATACCTCTGATGATAATGTTTCCTTTCGCTCTGTTCTTTTCGCTTTTCGCATCGCTTCCTGTCGTGCTTTTCATATGGTCTGTATTGATATTCTGGGGTTACTGGGTTCTGAGTTACCCTGGCTTCAAAGCCACAATCATAAAAATAAAATCCTCTGACGAGGCGCTAAAGATAATACTCTACCTAGCTATGTATCTTGACAGAAACCCTAATCTTGAAGGAGCTCTAAAAACAGCTTCCGAACACAGCGAGGGACCTATAAGCAAAGATTTCAGCAAAATTCTGTGGGACACGCAGACTAACAAGTACCCGACAATAACGGAGGGAATAGCAGAACACATGAAGTTATGGCGAAAATGGTCTCCGGAGTTCGTTAAAAGTCTTGAATTCCTTATAGATTCTATCACACAGCCAGAAGAAGGTAGAAAAAGGCTCATAAGAAAAGCTCAGGAAAACATCATAGAGTCAACGAAGAACAAGATGTCTCAGTTCGCAAGAGATCTTTCAAGCCCCGTAAAGGTCATCCACATGGCAGGTGTTGTTCTACCCTTGATGGGTCTTATCATGTTTCCGATGGCCACGGTTTTCATAGGCGGAGAGCAAACATCTGTTGGTATAGTGGCGATGTACCTTGCCTTCGGTTATATAATCATACTGCCTTCATTCCTTTTCTTCCTTGTAAAACGTCTTATAGCTAAAAGGCCCGGGGCTTATTCAGCTCCAACACTTAAAAACATCAAGGGGCTTCCCTCAGCGGATAAGTTCCACTTCAGCATAGGTGAAAAGAAGTTCGATATATCCGTAAAATTCGTGGCTATAATGACAGCGTTCATAATAATGCTTCCAGGAATATTCTACTATGCTGAACTAGGCATACAGATGGTTGAGAGAGATACAGGACTTGAGATATCAGGGAACGTTCAAGGTATGAGCGACATAGCTTCTGAGGAGTGGGAAGCATTCATAATGTCCCAATATGAAGAAAGGTGTTTTACAAATGATGAAGGCTTAGAGATATTCTGTTATGGGAACCTCATAATCAATGTCATACAGGGTATGACGATTTTCTGGGGTATTTGTACAGGCCTAGTTATATACTTCTTGGGCAAAGGTTTCAGAAGAAAAAGAATCAGAGAGAGAATAGAAGAAATAGATACGGGGATAGATCTTGCTTTAACAGAACTTGAGAATTCTCTTACAAAATCTGTTCCTGTCGAAAGAGCTGTATACCACACCATAGATAAGATGGAAAAAATAGGGGAGGGCAACCACCCGATACACGATTTCCTCAAAGGCGTTCTCAACAGAATGCAGACGATGAAATACAGCTTCAAACAGGCTATATTCGATGAAAAAGACGGTGCGATCCATTACTATCCATCGAATCTACTCAAGAATTCGATGAAGGTCATTGCAAATACTGTTAGAAGAGGTTCTAGGTCAACAGCCAAATCCATAAGAAGTGTGAATGATTACATAACAAATCACAGAAGGGTTGAAGAGACTATAAAATCCCTTCTAGATGAAGTGGTGAGTCAGATGAAGATGCTTGGAAGATTTATAGCTCCTATAATCACTTCGATAGCTGCTTCAATGTCCTTAATGATTGTAGGTATACTAGTCCAGATGGCTGGCGAACTAGAAGAAACCATGGAAGGAGGAGGACAAACAGCTATGGAAGGTGTTGTGGGCGATATGGCTATGATTAATAGCGTTAACAACGCTGTTCCTCCAACATTAACACTTCTAATCATCGCGAGTTATCTGATAACAGTTATGCTAATACTTGGTTACTTCACAAGCGGCATAGAATTCGGTTTCGACGAGACGAACATGAACATCGCTATCGCGAAAACCATTATAACAGGTGGAGTGATATTCACGCTTATAGTTCTCTCTGGTTCACTTATACTTCCACAATTCTTGGGACAGGTCGCCTGATGTTTACATAAAGACCTCATAAAAATTTTATAAGGAGTAAATCAAAACTAGGTATTATGGAAAAGTCAAAAATAATCGTTTTAGTGCTGGTGGCTGTAGTTGCTATAGGAACCATTATTTATTTTCTTTCGGACGAAGAACCTGAAGAAATCAACGGAGAACCTCATCCTGATACCGGGTTTCTTGAGACTGAAATCGACATATCCGGCGAACACATCTACGGTGTTGGCGAAGAAATAGCTTATATCAGTGGAGAAGGAGGTTACAATGTTGTCCACGGCGAGAGAGAATTAAGTTATTTCGACGAGGTATTCCCTCCGATAGTTGATGTTAATGGCGAACCAGCATACAACGCGTTGGATGGAGAAGAACAGGTTTTCATGGTCGGTGAAGATAAAAAAACCAGTTACGATCCTTACACACACATAAGGAACGTCAAAGAGATAGGAAACGAAGTCGTGTATACAAAATTGACGATTTCTGATGATATTGTTCAAGATATGGGTAATGTACAAGATCAAGGAGATCTTATCGATTATTATGGTGAAAAAGTCGTTGAAACCCTTATGGTAGGAGACGAAGTGGTAACTGACGATTATTTCCAGATAGAAAATATCGTTGAAGTCGATGGAGAGATCGCTTTTAGAGCTCTAAATGAAAATGGTAACATGGTAGTTGTACATGGAGAAGAGGAAATAGGCGAGCATTCATTTGTGACTGATGGACCTTTTGAGATAGGTGGAAATTTAGTATACCTAGCATCTGACTCAACCTCTGCGTATCTCGTGATCGACGGTGAGAAGCAAGAAGCTTACAGATCAGTTGACATGTTAACAGATATAGGTGGAGAACCTGCTTACGCTGCAAGAGAGTCCAGGTACGATTTTGTTGTTGTCGGCGGAGAGGAAAAAGAAAAATATGGTATCCCGTATGAAGGCATAAACCATCTGAGAGACATAAATGGTGATGCGTTTTACATCGTTGAAAACAGACATGAAGAAGAGTTCGTTGTGTTTGATGGAGAAGAAGGAAGTAGGTACGATGCAATAGAATACGTGGAAGAAATAAACGGAGAACCTGTTTACAGGGTTTTAAATGACGACGTATGGCATATCATGAGAGGTTTGGATGAAGAAATAGACTCCATTGACGAGTCTAATGGCAAAATCGGAAGACCTGTCGATATTGGAGGAGATATCTCTTACAAGGTAAGGGAAGATGACGTGGAATACATAATAAAAGGCGACGAAGAAACCGACGCATATGATTGGATTTCCGATCCTATGAACTTCGGCAACGAAATAGGATATGTGGCACAGGAAGATGGAGATAGGTTTTTCGTTTATGACGGTCATTATACCAGCGGTTTCGATAGTTTCAGCTCGGTAATTAATTTAAATGAGCTGCCTAAATTATTAGGTGTGAGAGGCGGTCAGAAGTATCTGATCGAGCTTGTAGGTGATGAAAGATGAAAATAAAAAAAGGGCAAATGTCGCTTGAAATGATTATTGGTCTTGTTATACTTCTTGTAGTTGCAACTGTAACAGTAACAATGTTTTTGGACATATTCACGTTCGATGAAGGACTTGGAGATATGAGCATGACTGAGATAGAGAACCAATGTGAAGATCACTGCCAAAGTTTCCAAAGGGCTTCCGGAGATGATCATTATAGAAGAGCACTTGATTACTGTACTGCCACTTTTGTACACGATTCTGATGAATCAGGTGTGGTTGAAGGTCAGATATACGAACAGGAGTATAATTCTTACTGTCAGGACGGTGTTAAATGTTTCAACGTACACCAGTGTTACAAGGACGGAATAGGAACCCAGGAACTCGATGCTGAGGGATGTGTTGATCTGATGTGCGACTATATCGATAACAATATAGATAGATATGATCAAGCTGATGCTGGTGCAGTAATAGAAAAGTACTTCAGTGATGAAGAGCCCGGTGAAGGTGTAGGTACCTGCGATCTTTCAACCGTGGATGTAGGAGGTATAGACGTTACAACATGGTATGGTGAACTCATAGATGTAAATGTAGAAGAGATCTGCGATTAAAGTTTTAAGGTGAGATATGATGAGAACAAAAAATAAATCTTTTTTTATGGTATTTGTAATTGCTTCTTTCTTTTTTTTAACAACTCCTGGAGTTATCGCTGAAGGTTTCAATGTTGAAACCGATGGCTTCACTGATAAGCACTGTTCTGCAAATCATAGAGGAGAAACAAATGTGGAGAGGTTCGAGTTCGAACTTGAAGATGAATATGATGATGAGGTCTATCCTGTCATACATCTTGAGATAGATGCTGCGGGAGACTGGCTTGGAAGAGCGGAGAATTTTCAAAACTTCGAGTTTGGAGAAGCTGAAATAGTTCCTGTTCCTGGTGAACACAACGAATTCGATGTTAATCTAGAATCAAAATATACTGGAGAAATTGAAGAGGGAGACGAAGACGACGTTGATTACTGCAGGTCTGATTTCGAAGCAACTCTTGAACTGAAAGACGAAGATTTCAGGGCTAGTTCCGATCTGAGAACGTTTAACATAAACCTACATGCTTTACACTGGGATGGTTCTGAGATAATCTTGACAAGTGATGACATCGAAGAGTTAGAACAAAGAGAGAGGGTAACAAAAGATTATAGGTCTATATTCGTTGAACACGACGGAAGATGGATAGAACTACCCAACCTAGGAGGATACGAACCCGAATGGGGACTACCATACAACTGCGAAACAGGACAATGCATAACAGAACAACTAAACGAACACACAGAACTACTACAATACGACCTAA
>JALDAG010000055.1 GCA_022729255.1 Candidatus Nanohalarchaeota archaeon
ATAATAGGTGCGGTTAACAGGCTGAAAAATGGGGAAGAAGAGCAGATAAAGGTTTTAACCGAGACCTACAGGATCCCTGAAGAAGATCTGGAAAACCTTGAGACTCCTATGGAGTATGCCAACTACTTCATTGAGAATAGTTACAAGAACAACATGAAGAGACTTGGTTTCTCTGTTGACTGGAGAAGAGAATTCACAACTAATGATAAAAGATACAACAAGTTTGTAGAATGGCAGTACAAATCTTTAAAGGAAAAAGACCTTGTAAAGAAAGGTCAGCACCCAACAAAGTACTGCACATCCGACAAGAATCCTGTGACCACTCACGATTTACTCGAGGGTGAAAACGCAGAGCAACAGGAATACACCCTTGTAAAGTTCAGAAAAGGTAATAAAGTATTTCCAATGGCTACTCTAAGACCAGAAACGGTTTACGGTGTGACGCACGCGCTTATAAATCCTGAAGGAGACTATGTACAGGTTAAAATTAACGGAGAACTCTGGATATTATCAAAAGAGGCAACTGAAAAACTGGAGCATCAGAACAACGATATAATCATAAAACATGAGATGAAAGGAAGGAAGTTCGTGGGCAAGTCGATCAAAAACCCTGTTACAGAAGAAAAAATTCTTGTTCTGCCTGCAAGTTTCGTGGACACCGATTCAGGCTCTGGGATAGTGATGTCAGTACCTGGACACGCACCTTATGACTGGATATCTCTAGAAGAGCTTAAAAAAGATGAAGAAAAGCTGAAAAAATTTGGTTTACCTGTTAAAGATGTCAAAAAGATAGAACCGAAATCTATAATAGATGTGGAAGGTTACGGAGAATTCCCTGCCAAGGAAGAAGTCGAAAAACTCGGTATCACATCTCAAAATGAGGTTAAAAAACTTGAAAAAGCCACTGAAACAGTTTACAAAAAAGAGTTCCACGGCGGAGAGCTCAAAGACAACTGTGGAGATTTCAGCGGTTGTTCAGTGCAGAAAATCAAGGATAAACTAATACAAAACTTCGAGGAGGATAACAAATTCGACAGTATGTGGGACTTCTCGGAAAAAGTAAAGTGCAGGTGCGGTGGAAAGGTTATCGTAGCTGAGACTGACACCTGGTTCCTAGACTACGGTGACAAGAGCTGGAAGGACAAGGCCGACATATTGCTCGGCAATATGGAAACAATTCCAGAAAACACTCGTTCGGATTACAACCACACCATAAACTGGTTGAAATCCTGGCCCTGCATAAGGAACTACGGTCTGGGTACCAAGCTTCCATTCGACGACGAGTTCGTGGTAGAACCTTTAAGCGACTCAACCATATACATGTCACTTTACACCATAAAACACCTTATAAATGATTTAGAACCTGAAAATCTGAACAAAGAGTTCTTCGACTATGTTTTCAGAGGTGTTGGACCTGTGAAAAATGTTTCAGATAGAACAGGTGTAAGTGTTGAAAAGTTGAAGGAGTGCCGTGAGAGCTTTGAGTACTGGTACCCTCTTGACTGGAGGACCTCAGCAAACGATCTCATACAGAACCACCTTACTTTCATGATGTTCCACCATGCAGCCCTTTTCGACAGAAATAATTGGCCGAAAGGCGTAGCGACCTGGGGAATGGGTCTTCTTGAAGGGAAAAAGATGAGTTCCTCTAAAGGACACGTGATATTACCTGAAGACGCAATAGAAAAACACGGTGCGGACACTGTCAGGTTCTTCATGTTTTCCAGCAGCGAGCCATGGCAGGACTTCGACTGGAGAGAGAAAGAAGTTTTGAAGGCCAAGGAAAAACTGGCAAATTTCTACAGCAGATCGCTTGATCTCCATGGAAAGGGCTCAAAAAAGGAAATGATGGATATAGATCGATACGTATTTTCCAAGCTTCAAAAAATAATAAGAGATGCTACCAAAGCAATGGAAAACTTCCAAACCAGAAAAGCGTCTCTAAAAGCTTTTTTCGAACTTAACAACCTTATCAAGAAGTATAGGAATAGAGCTGATAGTCTCAACAGAGAGGTCGTCAAGGAACTCGTTGAAACGCAGGTAAGACTTATGGCTCCGTTCATCCCCCATACGTGTGAAGAACTTTGGAAGCGTTTCGGGAAAAAGGGTTTTGTATCGGAGGCTGAATGGCCTTCTCATAAAAAAGAGTTTATAGATGATGATGTTGAGTACAGGGAAGAACTCCTGGAGAAAACCGTCAAGGACATAAAAGATATAGAGAGGATGGTAGGGGAGTTCAGCGAGATCAAAATAATAACTTCTGTTAAATGGAAGAGGAAGGCTCTAAGAAAGATAAAGACCATCTTTGAGGAAAGAGATGAGCTAGAGATAGGTTATGTGATGGACAAGATAACATCTGACCCTGAGTTGAGACAAAATGCTGAAATGATATCTAAAATAGTCAATGATTACAAGAAAAATCCTGGAAATCTACCGAAGAAAGTCTTATCATCCAAAGATGAATCAAAAGTCTTCATAGAATCCAAGGAATTCATTGGAAACATGTTTGATGCTGAGGTCGAGGTTGTACCAGAAGATGCATCCAGCCACTCCAAGGCCAAAAAAGCTATGCCTGGAAGGCCTGCGATAGTGCTGGATTGAAGTCAGTACTTCTTGAGAGATTCCTCAAGATCAACATCTTTGAGGTGTTTCTCCTCCTTTCTGACCTTTCCAAGAGCCTTCTCTATCCTTTTAAGTCTTCTATCTAATCTATC
>JALDAG010000016.1 GCA_022729255.1 Candidatus Nanohalarchaeota archaeon
GAAAAATATGATCCTGATGGAACCTACATCAGAAAATTCATACCTGAACTTGAAGAAGTCCCGGATAAATACATCCATAGACCCTATAAGATGTCGGAAGAAACTCAAAAATCTTCAAATTGTATTTTAGGGGATGATTATCCTTATCCAATAGTTGACCATGATGAGAAAAGGAAAGAATCTATCGAAAAATTCAGAAAAATAAAAGAATAAAAACTTTCTAGAGGGTTTATATACCCTCCAGTGTACTATTGATATCCTTTATATCCATCAACATCGTTGGATCAGGTTTTAGACCTGTCTCGATCAATGATTCTGGTAAAGGATCTTTTGCAAGATCATTGTATTTTTTATCCCCGATGTTTGCCCTTTTATAGCACTTGGATACTTTAAAAGGAGAATCTATAGGCAGTTCTTCTTTTTCATATATGTCCTCATTGTATTTGCACATTTTCTAACTTCACCCTTATCCCAATAGTTTTTCATAGGCTATTCCCTCAAAACCATCTGAATAATATATTGTAATACATTGTTTAAATATGTTACTAATAAGTAACAAATATTAGGATATATCTTAGGATAATTGAGAAAAAACTAAATTATAATTGAATAAACCCGTATAAAAAGTATTCTATGGACAGAAAATGATTAGAAAAACCATAAAAACTAAATAAAAATCGATAAAAGATGCCTTTAGTCTTTTATGGTAGCTACGTCATAAAATCCGTCATAAGCTGAAATTTCCAAACTATTCATGTTATCCCTTATGCGTGTCTCAAGATAATTCTTTATATTCCTGTAATCTATACTTCTATACTCAATTACACTATCTAAATCTCCTTTATAACACGAATCAACACCATAAAATATTTCCCCATCTTTTTCCAAGGCAGAAATTTTCATACTAATCTCATCATCTTTTTTGTTTTCTAGCAGTGATTTTACGTATTCAGAGATATTCAAAGGATCTTTGGATAAGTACTCGTACATGAGTCCCACCGTTTAATTCAAAAATAATCGACTTTTATATTTATTTTCGTCATTTTCCGATAATAACGAAGAAGTGTATGGACCCGCCCAGATTTGAACTGGGGACCTCCACGTTATCAGCGTGGCGCTATAACCTGGCTAAGCCACGGGTCCTCTTGTACCTATAACAACTCTTAATTTTTGTAAAAGTAATCTTAAAAATATCACTCATTTTTTTGAAAACAGTTTGACCATTCTGGACTCGAGGTAGAGTAAAAACTCGGAGAAAAGATCTTCTACAAGAAGTAGTATATTGAATGTGAAGGTAGCATTCACACCTATTATGAAGAAACCCAGGTAACCCGAGAAAAATAATGTAAGAATGTGGCTTATGTACACCGTACCTATAGCTGCCAACAGGTGTACCATAGAAACGACTACGAGTTTATTGTCCGTAGGTTCGATCTCCGCCAAAAGTTTCTGGAAGGCTATGAATGCAAGCAAAAAGAAACCAAATACCGCTCCTAAAACATAGGTGAGAATTTTCAAATGAGTTATCTCAAAACCGCCGGTTAAAAGAAGGGCTCCTGAAGCCCAAACTGTTAATGTATATCCATATGCATGCGATTCCTTTGTTATTTTCTCTCGCAGTCTTTCAAAAGTATTCATTAATAATAACTTGTCGGTCTCTAAATAAAACTTTTTCCAAAAAAATCATATATCCCTGAGTTTTTGTGGAAGATCTCTCAGGTCATTTATGATATCAGCATCTCCGATAGATTCTTCGGTTCTCGACTCATTAATCCAAATAGGTTTCAACCCCGCTCTCTTACCACCTATTATATCAGTCTTTGGAAGATGACTGACCATGAAAAACCTTTCAGCATTCGGAAGAGAGTTTTTGACTTCTTTAAAAAACTCTTCCTCTGGTTTGCTGTATCCTACCTCAGAAGCTATAATTATAGAATCAAAAAAATCTTTTATGCCTAGCTTTTCAAGCTTCATCCTCTGAAGTTCTCCGGTGCCATTTGAAGTAACACCGAGAAGATAGCCATCCTGCTTTAAATTTTCAATCACTTCTTCCAAACCTTCTTTTAAAACAAAAGAATCCGATTCAGCTTCCTCCCAAGCCTCCACAAATCTCTCAACCTTATCATCTCTAAAGACACCCTCCTTTTTCAACAAGAATTCAGCTGCCTGTCTCCTTGGAAAAACGTAGTTCTGCTTGAAAAATCGAAAAAAAGCCTCTTGGTAGTCAGAATACTTGTTCTTCAACTCATCTATACCTGATTTCTCGATAGCTTCCTCGTATATCTCATCATAACTCCGGTTTCTCTGGATAAGGGTGCCATCCATGTTGAAAATAACCGCTTCTACCATATGGACTTTTTTGATACCAACCGTTAATATGTTTTCGGAGAAAATAAAAAATAATTTATTATCAACCGGAAAAGTTTTAACAAGGACCGCCAATAACTAATAATTATGAGCTTGAACGAACTTAAAGAAGAAGTAGAAAACCTTTCATCTCAAGAACAGGAAATCGTTAAGTTATCCAAAAATATTTGTAAAGACGCTGAAGAAAAAGAAATCAAGAATCTGAACGATCTACCTTATTTACACAAGATACGTTTAAAAAAAGCTCTAGACAGCTTTGGAAAAACAGAGCTATCGATGAGGATTAAAAGAGAAGGTTTATACGACCTTTAATAAGTGGTGGGAAAAAATGTCAACCGAGAATCTCAAAAAAAAGATCGAGACCCTTTCTGAACAGGATTTAAGCAGGATTAAAACACTTAAAAAGATAAATGAAATTGTTAAAGAATCCTCGGTAGAAGAAATGAACAAGATGCCTTTGCTCTATCGTTTGGAGTTAAGAAAGGCTCTTGAAGAGCTTGGAGAGGATGAGAAAGCTCAAAAGATAGATACCTAGTTTTTTTTATATTAAAGGTAAACATTCAGACTGTCATTAGAATGAGCTCCGAGTATCCTTGATGCGACCTCTGATTTCTTTGTTATTCTTATCTGACCGTTTTTACCTACTGTTGCGGTCAATAAATGGTTTTCACCACTGAATATATCGGACTGTTTTCCTGAGTGCTTTTCACCCACCTCAATTATAACGTGGTTACCAACTTCAGAGATGCTGTAATTGGTTTTTCCCTGTAAAGTGTTTTTCTTGGGTTCCACTGTCAAGTTTATCCCGACCTCACCCTCTATCCTTTCAATATTCCTACCTTTCTTACCTATAACTTCCGGTATCTTTTCCTCATCGACGTATACCTTTGCTCTGTTTTCAGATTCTATCTCGATCTCGGGATCCTTTATGTATTTTGATAACTGATATTCAAGTTGTTCTTTAGCTAATTCCATGGTTTTAGAGTTTTTTCCAGCCTTATTCACAGGTATAACTACAGTTTCTTCTCCATAAGTATATATCTCGTATTCAACTTCACCTGTCTCAAAATCGCTAACTTCCACTACAGGCCTTGCTAGATCTGCTTCTTGCATGCCTGTAGGTACTTTCACAGAAAGTTCTAAACTGTAAACTTTAGCCACAACAGCGTTTTGTATGAATACAACTGTATCCACGACCTGAGGTATGACTCCAAGTTCTAACCTACCTATAAGTCTCTGAACAGCGTCAAGCGCTCTGGAAGCATGTACCACACCTATCATTCCAACCCCAGCAAGTCTCATATCAGAGAAAACCTCGAAATCCTCTGTTTTACGTACTTCGTCAAAAACAGTGTAGTCCGGTCTGACCAAAAGCAGTAGATCTCCTGTGTTCTCCATCTTATCCTCAAGAGCTTTGTACTGAGTTATCTCGGGTCCAACCTGTAGATCTCTGGGGTGCTCCATGGTCTTAACGACTTTACCTTTAGAGGAGTAAAGTTTGGCAAGGGCCTCTGCAAATGTTGATTTTCCGTGACCGGGTGCTCCAGCTACCAGTATCCCTTCAGCTCTCTCCTCAAGTCTTTCCCTGAACTTTTCCGTGAGGTCGTAATCGTCTATTGTCAAGTGAGCTAGAGGTCTTACAGCTGTTATCTCCAGCTTTTCTGAAAATGGTGGTCTTGTTATAGCAATCCTGTAATCATCTATCTGCAATACTGTTGCTCCTACCTTATCCATCTCTACTAAGCCATCTTCAGATGTTTTAGCCTTTTCAAAGGCTTCTTCCGCTAATTTTTCGACGTAAGAATCTGCCATTTTGTGTTTGCCTATATCAACATACTTCAGGTTGCCTGGTACTCCTTTCTTGGCCTTGGGTTTCATACCCTGTTTTATGTGTACCGACATAGTCTCTGAATCAAAGTATTCCTTGAGTTCAAATTCAACCTCCTTGAATTCTTTCCTAAAAAACTTGAACTTTATGCCTTTGGCATCTGCTACTTTGGCTTGAACCCTGTCCGAAGTATAAAGAGTGGCGTCTTCTTCCTCAGCCAACTTTCTTATTATCGCGTCTATCCTACCTCTATCAGCAAGTTTTATCTCATCCTTTGAAGGTAGATCTCCTTTAAATTCAAGTGCGATATCATGTGAATCAGCTTTTAATCTTATCTTTTTTATCTCATCTAGGCCTGTATCGCCTACTTCTCTGCCCGTATTGGCTTGATTTTCGAGTTCGTTAACGACAGCCTCCGGTATTATTATCTTTTTCTTGTTTAGTTTCCCCTGATCTATCATCTTGGAAAGCCTTCCATCTATGATAACAGAGGTATCGGGCACTATCTTTTCAATATCCATAACATCTTAATGGAAAAAAACAATTTTTAAGTCTTCATTATTAAAGGTGCAAGTTTTTTACTTAACCAAGACTATTTTTCATTCATGGAAAGTAGGATGAATGAGATTTCGGATACTGTTGAAGAAATTTCAAAAAAGATAAATAAGATAAAGGAAGGGAAGATCGAAGAAGGAAAAGGTATGCATGAAAGATCCAATATCGAAAGCGAAGAGATAGAAAAAGTAAAAAAAGATATAGATGATACAAGAGATAAGATCAGGAATGATCTTTGGAAAAAAGTTGAGGAACCACGTTCAAATTATCCGGGTTTCACCTCAGAAAAAGAAGATCTCTTTGAATCAACAGAAAAAGACGAGGAGACACATGAAGAATCAGAAGAGGTTTCCGATAAAAAGAAAGTTGAGAAAAAGTCCGTTGAGAAAGGTGAAACTCTAGAAAAATCAGGATTAACGGATAAAGATCAGAAAGAAATCGAAATGTTCTATGAAAAGATCGATTATGCCAAAAAAAAGATCGTGGAAGGTGATTTTGAGCACCTTGAAAAGATTTATAAAAGCCTTTTAAAAGATTACCGGCATCTTAAATCTCTTGAAATAGCTACCAAAAGAGAAAAGAACACTTTAAAAAAGATTTACAGTAAGCTTAATAAATATTAGGTTTCATAATTCCTTCTTGTTTAACATTGGATTTAAGAGAAAAGATTTCATTGGCCCCAGCGAGTACATTGAGATTTTTTTTCATAAACGGAACAGTGATCATTCTACAGATATATTTTGAGAGTTTGAGCGGTAGTTCTTTCCAGATAGGACTCATTCAGTCAGCTCTCTGGGGAGGTATACTTGTTTTTTCACCCTTTTGGGGAAGCCTTGCCGATAAAACAGGAAGGAGTAAAGGCATCCTTCTTTCAACCATGATCATAGGAGCATTGCTTATACCTTTTTTAGGTTTCAGTGAAAACATATGGTTTTTGTTAATGATATTGACATTAATTTCTATATTCACATCTTCTTTTCAACCTATTATATTATCTATAACTTCTAAAAACAGTTCTAAAGAAAAAAGAGGTTCTAATATGTCCATATACAACTCTTCCAGGTCTCTAGGTATAGCAGCTGGAAGATTTTTTGCAGGAATCCTCCTATCTTTATTTATATTCAGAGACATTTTCTGGATTTATTTTGTGGTTGGCCTAGGAGCTATCTTCTCAACATATCTAATACCTGTGAAGGAAGATAAAGGACATATAAGCATTGATATATTAAAAAAATCTTTCAAAAAAGTTATACCTACAAAACTTGGTGAATTATGGCATGCAAACGGCCATAAATACCTTTTGATAGCAATATTTCTAAGAAAAGCTGCTATGACTGGTGTTGCATCTATGCTGGCAGTTTTTGTGACAACCGTTAGAGATCTAAGCAATGCACAGATGGGACTTATTGTGGGCGTGGGTCCTGCCATACAGGTCCTTTTCATGGTTTTATTTGGAAAACTTGTGGATGGTATCGGTAGAAAAGAGATATACACTCTTGGATTCTTAGCTTGTTCAACTGTACCGGTAATATACTCCTTTTCATCAACCTTTTACGGTTTTATGGTAGGTTCAGCTGTATTAGGCATATCTTTTTCAGCCATCACAGCAGGTACCACAGCATTTATAGGAGATATAGCCCCTCATTCAAGACAGGGAGAAATTTTAGGTGTTAGAAAAACTATTCAAGGCATATCAGGTGTTTTTGGAGGTTTAATAGGAGGTATTATAACTTCTGTACTGGGATTCAATTACATGTTTTACTCTATGAGTTTATTGATGATTTTTGGAACTTTAATAGCGTTTTTCTATACTACAAAAACCATGAATCACTGAAAATATCCCTCTAAACTTTTTAAATCAACCTGTTCTTCTTCTCCAGAGGCCATATCCTTTACAGTTACCTCTCCTTTTTTAAGGTCTCTCTCACCAACTATCACAAGCTTCTGTGTGTTGATCCTATTCGCATACTTCATCTGGTTTCCGAAGTTCCTACCTGACAGATCTACTTCAACAATTAAATCCTGATCTCTAAGAAGTCTTGCTATCTCCATAGACTTTTTCTTAACTGATTCAGAGACGTTCAAAACGTATACATCGGTCTCAATTTCTTCTTCAGGCCACAGACCTTCTCTTTTCATCAACAATTCTATAACCGCATCTCCAGGTGCAAACCCTACAGCAGGTGTTTCTTCACCTCCAAGAGTCTCTATAAGATCGTCATATCTTCCTCCTCCACAGAGAGCTCTTAAATCACCTTCTTTATCAAATATTTCAAAGACCATCCCTGTGTAATATGCTAGACCTCTGATAATCGATAAATCTATTATACAGTTTTCCAAAACATCGTAGCCATCAAGTAATTCTTTCAATTCTGATAGCCTTTCAAAAGCTTCTATGCTTTCTTCTGAATCAGGTACTAGTTGTTCTAGTTCCGGCATCACATCTTCAAAGTTTCCGCTTAGTTCAGTTACTTTATCAACTACCTCTGATTCCTCATCGCTGAGACCAGCATCAACAAGTTCTTCAATGAACTCTTTTTGTGACATCTTTTCCTTGTCATCTATGATGTTAAGGACTTCTACCATCGACTGTTCTATACCATAAGTTGACAAGATACCCTCAAGCATCTCTCTATCATTTATCCTTATTTCGGCCGCTTTTTCTAGTCCAAGTTCTTTTAGCATTTCAACAGCAACAGCGATGATTTCAGCATCCGCCTCCACAGATTTTTCTCCAAAGATATCGTAGTTGAACTGGTAAAATTCTCTCAATCTCCCTTTCTGAGTGCTTTCGTATCTCCAGAATTTGGATTCAGAAAACCACTTTATTGGTTTGGACACATCCTTGTTTTCCTTTACCATCCTAGCTCTAGTTGGAGTCTCTTCCGGTATCAAAGTTACTTGTCTTCCTCCTTTATCCTTGAAGCTGTAAGTCTGCTGAACGAGTTCATCACCCGACTTTATCATAAAAAGCTCCTTTGGTTCTAGGCTAGGAGTTCCTATCTCTCTGAAACCGAATTTTTCTGCTACTTTTCTCATAGACTCAAATAATTTTCTTCTGGCTTTCATTTCGCCCGGTAAAAACTCTCTGAAACCCTTAAGTTTCTGTATATCCTGATCTTTCACCATATTAATTCACAACCGATCATTTTTTCTTTTTTACCTTGGCTATATCGCCTATGGTGGCTTTTGAATGTTTATTTTCCTTTTTTCTTGTTTCGTAGTCAAGCTGACTTTCTTGCTGATACAGCTGTATACCAAGAACTTTCTTTATCTTCTTTGCAAGTTTTTCATCCGGTTTTAATTTACCGGATTCTATCCTGTGGACAACAGATTCCTTAACCTTCATCTGTTCTGACAGATCCTCTATGGACATTTCCTCTGATTCCCTCTTTGCCTTTACTTTTTTATCGAAGTCCTTCACCAGATGTTTCCTCTGTGATCTTGGCTTTCTCCTTTTTTTCTTCTTTTTAAACCTGTTCTTAACTTTCCTAGGTGCTGAAATAACCTCGCCAGTATCCTGACAGTTTTTACAGAGCTTCAAAACTGCTCCTTCCACTTTAACCTTCTTAAGCTTCGCGTCTTGTCCACACATTTCACATTTCATTTATCACACCCTTTAAAAAGGGAACAGTACCGTACAACAGTAAATTGTTCCATCAACTTTATTTAACCTTTTTATCCTTCCACAAATTTTTACAAAAATGAAGGGGTCAGAACAATATTTATAACCTTTACATCCAAAACCCTTTTTGAACGGTGAATCACAGATGGGAAGAGTAAGACCTCACTACATAAAAAGAATGGCTAGAGACCTAGTAGAAAAACATGATGAAGAATTTGAACAAGATTTCGCTCACAACAAAGAAGTATTGAAACAGCTTGATTTATTTGAAAGTAGCAAGGTTAGGAACAGAGTTGCAGGATATATTGTCAGGGTTCTCGGGAATAAAAGATTTGACGAGTGATGAAAAAAGTTTCCATCACTTAAATACCCTCAAGCTTCTCAATCAATTGTTTATGTATCCTTCCATTTGAGGCTATCAAGGTTTTACTCGATAGACTCCATTCACTCCCTCCAAAAGTAGTTGCTTTTCCTCCTGCTTCTTTTAATATTAACATGCCTGGTGCGGCATCATAACTAGGTGCTCCAGGAAAAACAAATGCTTCTGATGTTCCTTGTGCAACCATGCAGTATTCTATCGATGCTGAACCTATCTGTCTTAAATCCTTACAATTTGTCTTCAACTTGCCGTACAGTTCAACAGCTTTCCTAGAATCTTCAGGTTTTTTCCCGTGGCAGAAAACTATCAGAGATTCCTCAAGTTGATCTACTTCAGAAACATCTAATTCATCACCATTGAGGTATGCTCCTTCATCCTTCTTAGCGTAAAATAAATCATCGGTGAACGGTATGTATACAGCAGACAATAGTATTTCATCATCTTCATCAACCAATGCAACTGCTGATGAAAAAGCAGGATTGTTTAACACGTAATTTGTTGTTCCGTCAAGAGGGTCAACTATCCAAGTTTTTTCATCTCCTTCATGTTCGCCTGTTTCCTCTCCAAAGATCGAATGACCTGTTTTCTTTAAAATTTTTATAATCTTTTTCTCAGCCTTAAGATCTATATCCGTCACAAGATCGTGTTTAGCTTTTCTCTCAACACCATAGTCTTCCTTGTAGTTTTTCCTAAGAATTTCGCCCGCTTTTTTTACTGCTTTTTTAGCTTTTTTGAGATCTGACATGTAGCTAAAATCAGTTTCTTACCATTAAAATTGTTATGGGAAAAATATACAGAATTGGCAGGTCTGGGTTGATTTCGTCACCCATGCCTTATCCAATGGTGCGACTCGCGAATTTCACCCGTGTGTTTTACTCTACGCATACAAAAGACGTATCAACCTTGAATCAGTTGTAGTGGCCTTTTGCTCTACACCTTAGTTGGATAGGTCCGACCTTTTGCCTCTATACAATATTTGACCCTCACTTTTTTATAAAACATCCTTGAATTATTATTCTTCATATTCTCCATATAATAAATTTATAAAAGATAGAGGACTAATTACATCTAGGTGGTAAAAAAATGAGTAAAAAAAGCAAAGCTGTTTCTGACTTTATTTCAAACATCATCGCATCAGTATTGATGCTTATACTTGCTATAATCGGTTTTTTCATTGTAGTATTTGTTGTACAGACAGGAAGCAGTTTAGCCGGATATGAGCCATCAGGTGACTTTGTGGTACTTTCCTCCGCAATTATCACAGCTGCGGCAACCCTATCAGGTTTTTTGATAGAATAGGGCGTTGGAAGAAGGTTGTAAGGCCTTCTTCGTCTTGATTTTTTACTTCTTTTTTCTTTTTGATTATCTTTAAAAAAACTGAAAAAACAACGATTTCTTAGGAGCAAAATGCCAAAAAATTTTCTCGGAAAACTCAGAAACCTGTTCAGGGAAAAGAAGGAGAGAAATGTTCTTCTAGAAGACGTAATAGATTTTTTTAAAGAAGAAAAAAAGGATCAGTTAGAGGCTGAAAAAGCAAAAGCAGAAGAATTAAAGAAACAATTAAAGGAAAAATTTTTTGTCTTGGAGAAAAAAGTGGAAAAGCTTGAGAATTTCAAGAGCGTATCAGAAAAACCAAGGATAGATGATACTGTAGAAAATTTTTACAGGACACGTCTGAAACTTTTTGAGAAAACAGATCTTCCTGAAGATTTCTTCGAATTAGAAAAAGAGTTAGAAGACTTCATCAACGATTTCGAAAAAGTTAAGAAAAAAGAGCAAATAATTCTTAAAAGAGCTGGTGAAGAAGTGGATCAGGTATTCAAAGAATTGAGGGAGCTCAAAAAGATTTCTAATATGTTCTCGAATTTAATAGAAAACAATTTAAAATCAGTAAAAACAATTAGGAGTCTGAAGAGGATTTCCAAAGAGATAGAAGAACTTAAAGCAAAAGCAAGTAACCTAAAAGAACGAAAGAAAAAAATCGATATCAGCACATTAGAAAAAGAAATAAATGAGGTTCGAAAAGACATCAGAGAACATGAAAAAGATGACAGATGGGAAAAACTAAAGGAACTAAAGAAAGAGAAAGAAGAACTTGAAGATAGAAAAAAGAATTTAAAAAAGGATTTGAGCTCAGCAGCCTCGAACATGGAGAGAGGTATAAAAAAGCTGGTCTACGAAGTAGAAAATAATGATTTAGAGCTGGGGAAAGACGTGATGACTATGGTTGAGAATATCAGAGATAGAAACTTCGGCTCTATACAGGGAAGTAGTGAAAAAATGGGAAAAGTCATAGATGCAGTCGAAAAAAGAAATATTCTTGGAAAGAGAAACTTTGAGAACTTCAGAGAGGCAGCAAAAACTTTTGAAAATATCGAGGAATACAATGAAAAAATAGATGAGTTCGATAAAAATATTGGGAGTATAAATGAGCAAATAGAAGAATTCAGTCTGGAAAGGGAAAGTAAGGTTCTTAAAAACAGGTTTAAAAGCCTTGAAAGAGATCTTAAAGCTGAAAAAAATAAGTTAAGAAATATAGATGATGAATTAAAGAGGAATGAAAAAGAGATAGATAAAAAAATAGAAAAAATGGAGAGTAATCTAAACAAATGTTTCTTCGATGAGATACTGGTAAAAAATAATTGACAGTTATATGTATTGAAACTTTTTATTCAAGGTATATTTCGGTTACTGTAAATCTAAGCCAATTATTTGTTCTTCCATTCCATCTTATTTGCACCTCATCCCTACCTGATACATCAATAGAGAAATCATGTTCTCCTAAGTCACTTATAGTCCAGCCTCCATCTCTATCATCCCAATCACTACCACCGTAATAAAATTGGACTCGATTGCTAGTACCTGTCATAACCTCTATTTCTAATTTAACATTCAGTGTATCCCAGTCTTCAGTATCTATATAGTGGACTCCGGTCTCTTCAGGATGACCTATCGATGATCTCCTACGTTGATAATATAAAACACAATTTTCCTCAGCTTCAACGTTCATACGAATACCTGAATTGAGGTGAGTCCAAGTTGCGGAACCCCAATAATCACAATCCTCATCTCTATTTACTGTTCCAGCTATACCAGGAAATGTATCGCATGGGAAATAATCTCCATCAAGAATCACGCCATCTCCATCATGACATATAGGATCGATTTCACCTTCATATACTGCGCCCAGCTCTTCATCATCAGTCAATGTAAACTCACAAGTATTATCTGTAGAACCTTCACAAGGACCACTACCCCACTCAACAAAATCATAATCCGTATCTCTGACATTTGCAGTTACTTCAGTTCCTTCTTCAAAGCTGTCAGACAAAGGCAATTCATCAAACTGCATTATACTAGCATCTCCCTCAAAGAGTTCTCCTTCACCCTCCGCACCTGAGTCACTATCTTCATGAACAACGAGATTTACATCATAAACTTCGGGCTCCTCCTCAAAAACAGCGGTAACCTCCTTATCGCTATCCATAGTCAACTCACACTCAACATCACCACCACTACAATCGCCATCCCAGTGAGAAAACTCCCAACCATCATCGGCATCAGCTGTTATAATAACATTTTCCCCATCATCAAAAGTATGAACGCCTTCAGAAGGATCAGTAGAACCACCACCATCAACATCAACTGTTAGTTCAAATTCTGATCGCTCAAACACAGCTTCAAGTTTAGCATCTCCGGTACTACTATCTAAAACAACTTCATTGATTCTTTCATCGGTATTTCCTGTCAAAACTCCTGTATCCCCTGTCCATTCAACAAAAGAGTACATATCATCTGCTACACCTTCTATATCGACGCTTTCTCCTGACTCAATCCTATAAATTCCTTCAATAGAATCTTTCCCTACATCTACATATCCTCCACTTGTAGAATCAGTTTCCAAATGATAACCTTTTTCAAATAACGCTGTTAACTCCACATCGTTATCCGGTACTTCGAAAGTGTTCTCCATATAAATCTCATCATCTTCAAAGTACTGTACTTTATTGTCCCCATGATCATCCCAACCAACAAATATGTAGCTCTCATCGCACTTTTCTCCACAATCTTCAAAATCAAGATCGTCCATTGTATGTCTAACAACTTCCACATCCAGAGAAGAACCAGAACCGTACCAGAAGAAACCTTCTCCAGGATCAACTACCTGTCCTCCTAATTCACTGGTTAAGTGTATCTCTGTACCGTCAGAATCATAATTGGTTATCTCGTATTCAGCTACTACCTCAATGTCTTCAGTCATTTCAACCGTTATATCAAGGCTGTTCGAAGATTTGTCTCCCGTCCAACCCAAGAACTCAACATCATAATTTTCAATCTCCTCAGGATCCTGAGCCTCTATTTCAACCTCTTTACCCTCTTCATAATAAGTTCTGGTACCTATAAATGGTTCTATATTTATGCCCAGATCTATGTGATCAGGTTCAACAGTATAATCGATAGTTAATTCATTTTCCTGTACATCGACTTCTTCTCCCTCCCAACCTAACTCCAAGAGATATTCTGCAACACAGTCATTATCTGTTTCATGATAAAAGCTGTGGTCTTCAGGATAAGGACATCTTAGACTTGTTTCAGATCCAGTACTACACAGTTCGTTCGAGTCTCCAAAATCCTCTGCGTCATCAACATCGTCTTCGCACATCTCCTCTAATACCTCATAATCAGGTTTATCAACAGGGCTATCCATCTCTTCAGTATCTGGCATTGAATCAAACTCGTAACCTCCATCATACATTTCCTGAGGCGGTTCATAATTGAGAACACAAAACTCGACATTGAAATACGGCATTTTATTTTTCAGCCCTTCTCCTTCACCCATATCAATTTCTATAGGATGTATATGACTATGGCCTATGTCCGTAGTATCAGAATCCGGTGTATATGCATCAGGACCAAGTCTTGGAGCTGGAGGTATCGAGGCATAAGGATTTCTAGCTCTTGAAGTAGAAGAAAGATCAGCCTTCCTATAACTAACATCCATATCTGATTCCTCAGTTCTTCCCGTTAAAGTCATCTCAGGCAGATTCTCCACACCTAAATCAACTTCATCCTCTCCGCCTATTCCAAGAAGACTTCCAAATTGATCATCACCTTCTTTCAAACCTGCTAGTACCCTGCCCTGTCCTTCATCAAATTCCTCCCAACCTGGAGGGCATTCATCTGCCATAGGCATAACTGTTCCAGGTGGAAACCTGACCTGGCTCGGTTCAGGAAATTTCATCTCTTCACTCACAGTTACTACATCAGATGTTATGGATTCCGATTCAACGTTTATCGATTCAACATAGTTAGCGATTAGAGAATCAACATCAAGTATATCGTGGTTGTCCATATCAAGATTATCGTTGGCTTCACCGGTCGAAAAATCTATTTCATAGAGAGGATGTAGCTGGTCCAAAGGAGTCTCCGCAAAAACCCCTACCACAGAAAACATTACTAGAACCGTAAACATCAGAAAAACTGCTTCGAACTTGCCCATCTTCAAGGAAACTTTGTCGGAAATTTTAAAGTCGAACATTTTAGCAATAATACCTCATTATTCTTTTTCACAAAAATTAACTGTAAGGTATGGCTGAAGGTTTGAAATACTTACGCCGTCTCCTGCTGCGTCGAATTCGATATCGTGAGTATGTGAACCATCCAAATGATCAGTCTGACTAACCGATCTCCAAACTCTTGGACCGGAGATTAGCCACCCATCTAGACTTGTAGGGCCGTCAGCAGAAAAGTCATTGTGTTCATAGTACAAATCACCCGAGACTTCCTCGGTAAAAGCGTTTAAACTGCCTTCAGGAAGGTTCTCTACTTCCAAACCGATTTCTCGTTCACCACCTACTTCAAGTACATCGGAATCTCCATCAACTCCTACCATTACTCTTCCCTCAGAATCATCCATATTTCTCCAGCCGTCGGGACATTCTTCCAATGCAAAGGGAAAAACAGCTCCGGAAGGGAACTCCACCTGACCGGGCTCTGGAAAGTTAACCTCCTCATTTATGACGAGTTCATCGACATCTATATGCTCTGAATCAAATGAAACAGATTCTATATTGTTTGAAACCAGTTCTTGGACGTTCTCTATGTTTTGACCTCCCATTGCAAGATCATCATTGGCCTCACCCTCTGAAAAATCTATTTCAAACAATGGATGACCCTGATAAACATTGTTAAAGTTTGGTTCAGCTAAAACACCAAGGATTGAAACTATAAAAATTAGAGAGAAGAACATCAGGAACACGTACTTAGTATCCAGTTCTACTGAAAAAAACCTTGTTTCCAGCTCTATCATCTTAATTACCTCCTCCAACATCCGAGGTTTCAGGAATCTCATCAAAATCGGATTCTTGCTGTGGATGATCATATGAATCCTTGACACAGTAAAGAACATTTATGTAGGGTTGTAAATTAGTTATCTCATACCCCATACCTATATCCGCCTCTATCTCATGGTAATGTCCATCCACTAATTCTCCGTAAGTCCTATCATTCCTTAACCTGTGAGAACCAAGGTTTGGCTCAACATCAAGATAAGTAGTTCTCCATGAAGGTTTCTCATATTCCCATTCTCCACCCATCAAAGGCTCTCCAGTAACCCCTTCAAACTCTTCATCCGGCATGTTTTCCTCAAGTATCTCAACCGTTCTACCCTCATCATACTCGCCAAAAAAAGTTCCAAAACCATCTGGATCCCCATCCTCCTCATATCCCACTAGGACTTTCCCTTCTGAAACATCAAGGTTGCTCCAACCTTCAGGACATTCCTCCGAAACGAATGGCATGATGATGCCGGGAGGAACCAGTACTTCTTCAGGCTCAGGGAACCAGACTTGTTCATGTATCTCCATATATCTGTTAGTTAATTCCTCTGTATACACCGTTTCGGAATTTATGCTCTCTGAATAAAAAGATTCGACATCTATGATATCATTATCACCCATCAAAAGATCGTCATTGGCTTCGCCCTCTGAAAAATCTACTTCAGAGATAGGGTGACCTTGTACAGCATCTGAAAAATCTCTCTGAGCTACTACACCTATCAATGAAAAAAGCATTAAAAAGAAAACGGTTAAAATAACGAAGTCCGCTTTATCCATTTTTAACTTGAAAACGCCTTTGATATCTAATTTGAACATGGATGGTCCTATAACATAATTGAAAAAATCAGTATATAAAAATAATAGATGGTGTGTATGCCCTAGCCGGGATTTGAACCCGGGTCACTGGCTAACTCCACATTTATTGCTTAATGTGCGAGAGGCCAGTATGATTGGCCGGACTACACTACCAGGGCTTTTCTCTAATCAATTGAAATAAATTTTTAAACTTTTAAATCAAACGCTTTGCCTTTTTTAACCACTAAAAAAAGATCTCCTGAACAACTTGTTCTCTTTATCATGAAAAAACTTTGTGATGCTTTCTATATGTTCCTCAAAAAACCTGTTTAGGATGTTAAGATGTAGAAAACCTAGCCCTGCAAACAATAGAGATCCTGAGTAGTCTAGTAAGAAATGTCTGCCTATGTATATCCTTCCGATGCCCATCAAGATTGTAAAAACAACGAAGATTTTTGTTGAGGAGCTCATCCCTTTTATCCAAAACAACGGTATCAAAAATCCTAGCATAACTGCCATGTGGTTGCTGGGGAAAGAATCTTCCGAAACTAAGAGAGATTTGTTGATAATAGTCAAAGGGTTATTGAGGTAGGATGTGGTTTCTGATATCTCAAAACCGGTATCATATTCCATATTTGGTCTCTCTCTTACATATACATGTCCAAGACTAGCTACAAAGAAAATAGTAAATAAGATACCTATAAAAAGCATAATGGAGTTCTTTTTTCCTTTTGAACCATTGAACCATTCATACACTAAATAAAAAGGTACTGAATAAATCAATATAAACGCTGATATGTACATAAATCGGTCTAAAAAAATGTTCCCTTCTAAACCATTCAAAAACAAAAAAAAGGAGTGTTCTAATTCAATAACTGTCTCTAAGACCATTTGACTCATCCAATATAATTGTGTGACTCCGTGTTAGCTTCTGATGTTTCTATATCTTCTTTTTTCCTTCTTTTGGGAAGTTTGATCTCTCCGAACTTCTCCTCATACTTTTCGATGTTGTTTTCAAGTATCTTCATCATCATCTTGGCAGCCTGAGGCTGTAGTATCACTGGATTGTGTTCAGTTACTAGTGACTGTCTTTGTTCTCCTCCCATCCTATCAATCCTAGGAGCGGTTTTCTTGAAATCCATTACAAATCTTCCTTTTCCAAAAACAATGGTTACAGCATCGGAATAAAAAGACTCTCCCATCTTAGACCTAAAATTTTTCTGGTTTTTCATGAAATTTAAATAACATCCTATTTTTTTAAGGATAATATGCTTTTTTAAAAAATTCTGATAAAAAATATCTGTAGGTAGGGTAAAATGACAAGTATAAACATTTATTCAACTCCATCGTGTCCTTACTGTAAACAACTTAAAAAATTCTTAAAGGAAAACGATATCGACTTTGAGGAGTTCAACGTAGCTGAAAACCGAGAAAAAGCTGAAGAAATGGTCAAGAAATCCGGTCAAAGGGGTGTGCCTGTAACCATTTTGGAGAAAGATGGGGATGAAGAGATCGTTGTTGGTTTCGATAAAGAAAAACTAAGGGATATTCTTAAATTATGATTTAAATGTCTAGTGATAATGATTCAAAGGAAATTATAGAAAAAGAAGTGCTTTCAAAGGCATTTTACATCCTATTCTATGGTTTGCTTTTTCTCATGGTCTTAAGAGTTTTGGTTCTGAGAGATCCTTTTGAGATGGTTTGGGATATCTCCGCATTGTTTCTTATTACTTCAGTCTACCTTATTGTAGTACTGGTAAGGGATGGAGAACTTCACAGCAGGTATGGCGGTGA
>JALDAG010000037.1 GCA_022729255.1 Candidatus Nanohalarchaeota archaeon
AACATCTTCGTAATACCTATCGCTTGTACTAGCTAATTTACTGTATGATCCTCCCTTTTCTTTCCTATAAACTGAGAAATGGTCCACGTTCTCATTTCTGGTATCCCAACTCAGATTCACATTTTTATTGTCATAAACCTCTTTTTCTATGTTGATTGGTCGTTCATCCCGGTTATCCTTTAAACATCTTACCGACAATCCGTTTCCCTGTGATGTTCTTATCCGGTAAATCTCGGAGTTTTCCCAGTAAAGATTCCTTCTAATTGCTTTAGAGTTTGAATCTGTACTAGCCCAAAAATTAGCATTGGTCCCGATATTACCATAATCACCATAATTCCTCCTATAACCTCCAGGAAGTGCGTTAAAACCTGTAGATCCATATTCTTCTGAGTTATCCCATAATCCTTCACCTCCTTTAAGTTTGTCTCCTTCATCGTCTCCTCTGTACCAATATCCCTCTGTTTCGTCTTCATCCATACCTAATTCGATTTCAAGGTCTTTCCAATCCTCGTCTGATGGAACAGTCCACCCTTCAGGACATAATCCTCTTTCATCAATCACAGCATCAAAGTTGTAAAGGTACCCGAACATTTCAAACATCTCTTCTTCCGAATCAACATAAAACTCTTCATGATCAGGAATTGATTTATGGTCGTAAACGGTTCTGGCCCCTTCATCCAGATCCCACCAATCATCATGGTCTTCTATCCTTGGTATTTCGGTTCCGTCCCTGTACCTCGAAACCTTCAAATTTTCCGCGAACCAGCACTGATCACCGATTTTAACAGTCTCGTATTCATTGCCATCTATGTCAATTACACTGTCACCACAGTTAAATTGATCGTAGTTCCTCGTTTCATAATCTAAAAAAACATTGTTCAAAGAAAAAAGTATCAAAAATCCTGCCAGTACCAGGAAAACAACCTTAAAATTCATTAAATCGGTCACAGCAAATAATTTCTCATAACTGTTTTTTGTCGATTTCTTTGCCATATTCAAATCCAATAACATAAAATTATCTTCCAAAACTAAAAAAATTATACAAAAACAGGAACCTAATTTAAATTCAGATAATCAAGGCAATATCTCATTAAATTTCTTAATAAACCACTTTTACACATATTTTATATAATGAAAGGCCAAGGCTTAGATGAACAAGAACTGAGAAGGAGTTCTTTTAAGGAAGACAGGTTTGAAAGCCTTGATTACAAGCGTTACAGAGAAGACGAGAAAGTTAAGTTCGACACTAAATACGAAAAATGGGCTAACAAACTTGGCGCTATAAAGAAATTAGATCTCTCAAATATTCCTTTTTCAGAAAAGGGTATCAAGGAATTAGAGAAAGACCTCAGAGTTTCAAGAATAAAGGTAACTCAAGAGGAGATTGGAAGTCTTTTGTTCCTTCCCCTTTTTGTAGTTCTCCCCATATTTGCGATATTGACCATATTTCTCCCGACCCCTTTACGTATAATAACATGGACTATTCCTTTTTTGTGGTCCTACTGGGTAATCACTTATCCAAACTTCAAGGCAACTGTTAAGAAGATCAAGTCTTCCGATGAAGCTCTCAAAATTATTCTATATATGGCTATGCAAATTAAAATCAATCCTAGCCTTGAAAAAGGTCTTAAATCTGCTTCAGACCATACAGACGGACCTCTGAGCAAAGACATATCAAAAATACTGTGGGATTTGGAGACAAATAAATATACTACCGCAAAAAAAGCTCTCGCAAAAAATATGAAATTCTGGAGGGAATGGTCCGCTGAATTTGTTAAAAGCCTTAAATTCCTGATGGATGCTATCGGAAGAGTGGGAAAATCTAAACAGAGAATGATACAGACATCTCAGGAGAGCATAATAAAATCCACAAAGAACAAGATGTCTCGTTATGTCCAAGACCTGGAGACACCTATAAAACTTATTCACATGGCTGGTATCGTTCTTCCATTGATGGGTTTGATAATGTTTCCCCTGATTTCTATATTTCTAAATGATGGTAGGATGTCCATAGGAGGGCTTTCTTTTTACATGGGTTTTGGATACGTTGTTGTTCTTCCTCTCCTGCTTTTCTTCATAGTTAAGAGGATCATAGCAAAGAGGCCTGGCGCATATGCTCATCCATCGCTTAAAAACGTCAGAGATCTTCCTCCAAAGGATAAATTGATTTTGAACATAGGAAGCGACAAATATTATCTTCCTCTTAAACAGGTAGCCATACTCGTTGGAGTTATCATAATGATCCCGGGTTTACTGTACTTCACAAACCTTATATCAACTATTACAGCTTATGAAACTAGCATTGATGTTGGTCAAGGCCAGATAACTTCTCAGGAATGGCAAGATTTTGTTGAAAACCAGTACAGGGTTGAAAACGTTGTTCCCAATGTTCTAAAATCTATGACTATTTTTTGGGGTATAAGCGCAGGATTAATCATCTATTTCGGTGGAAAAAGTTACAAAAGAAAGAAAATACGTGAAAAAATAAGAGAAATCGAAGAAAACCTTGAAATTGGTTTATCAGGACTAGAAGGTTCATTATCAAAAGAAATGCCGCTTGAAAGAGCTCTTTACAATGTCGTGGACGATTATCAAACCACTGGGGAAGGAGATACTCCTACCAGCGAGTTTTTCCAAGAAGTTCTGCAGAAAGTTGAAAGAAGTTCTACCCCTTTCGAAAAAGCAGTATTTGGCGAAAAAATAGGTGCTATATGGGGATACCCTTCAGACATACTCGAAAACTCTATGAAGATTGTTACAAACAGCATAATGCACGGCACAAAAAGCTTGGCCAACAACATACGTACCATAATAAATTATATCCGGAATAAAAACGATATTGAGGAGATGATAAACAATCTTCTTAGCAGCACCGTTAATCAGATGAAAATCCAAGCTAATTTCATAGCGCCTGTAATCACAGCAGCAGCTGCTTCAATGTCTCTTTTAATCATCCAGGTGCTTTATGGGATTGCAAGACAGTTAGAAGCTATAGAACAACAAATTGGTTTGGGCAATGGAGCTGATGCCGGTGGTGGACTCGCAAATCAGATAGCACTGGTCCAAAATCTTGACTCTGCAGTTCCACCAACGATAATGTTGTTAATTGTAAGTCTATACCTCATACTGGTATCTGTTATACTGGCTTATTTCACTAACGGTATCGAAAACGGATTTGATGAGATAAATAGGGATATTACCATAAGCAAAACTTTGATGTATGCCGGCGTATTATTCACATTTTTAGTCCTTATTGCTTCAGTATATGTCACCCCAATGATAGCGGAGATAGGGTAAATTTTATTAACAGATAATAAAAAATACCTTATATAGCGATAAAACTCAAAAAGTAATTCAAATGATTGATTATGTTAAGAAAAGGACAAAAATCTCTTGAAATGATTGTAGGCCTAATAATTCTTTTAGTGGTTGCTGCAGTAGTTATCTCAATGTTTCTAAACATTTTTACAGAACCAGATATCGGTCAGGATGCGATGGAAGAGCAAGAAATAATACAGGAGTGTGACAGTTTATGTCAAAGTTGGCAGGGTTCACAAGGAGAAACTGCGATGTCCAATGCTATAGAATACTGTACTAAGAACTTTGTACATGATGCGACAGGTGACGGATCTACTACAAGCGTAGCCGGATCAGGATACAATTCTTACTGTGAAGACGGAACATACTGCTTCAACAAGCACACATGTGAAAGCGGTAGAACCACTCTTGATGCGGAAAGATGTAGGGAACTCATGTGCGAGTACTATGTAACGGTCGACCTTCCTCTTGATCATGGTGAAGGAATAGAGGATTTAGAACACGGTATAGAATTAGTGGAAAGAGCGGAAAACCGTATAGAAGAAATTTTTCTTTCAGAAGAGAAAGGCATAGGCAGTTGTGATCTAGTAGGGCTAGAAGACGATGCAGGGTACAGTGTTGATACCTGGTATTCGAACTCAGGATACGATTTTGCACCGGGAAATACTTGTGAAGAAGAGTTTGAAAGCCTAGCTAATAGAACACACGATTTCAACTAAAGGGATATAAATGCATAGAAAAGGAGATCTATCACTAGATTTAATTGTAAAGTTTGTAATTCTTTCTATAACAGCTCTAGTGGTCATAGGAACTTTTTTACAAGTATGGGATAGAGATATCACCGGAGGAGAAACCGTTGAGAGAGAACAGATTGAGATAACTTGTCAACAACTCTGCGGTAGTTGGGAATCATCCACAGGGGAAGCGGCCAGAAACCATGCTTTTGAATACTGTACGGAAAGATTCGTTCATGACTTCACAGGAGACGGTTCTTTAAACAGCATAGCTGGCGCAGGTACTAACTCGTTCTGTGAAGACGGCATAAGGTGTTTCAACATCATAGACTGTCAATCAGATAGAGGAGAAAATCTGGATGCTGAAAGATGTATAGATGTGATGTGCGAACATTATCAAGACCAAGACGCTATAGGAGAAGTATTAGATGATGAAGTCGTATTGGAAAGGATTTATGAGTGGTATGAGCCTGGTGTAGCAGATGGACGCAGAGGTCTTGGGACCTGTGGACTTGAGGAAGCGGAAGATGAGGTCGGACAAGCAATACAAACATGGTACCATCAAAATATCGGTATAAGTAATATCGATGAACTTAATAATACCCAAAAGCAGGAAGCTTTTGAAGACGTCTGCGAATGAATCATGGAACTTTATTTCTTTTATTGAAATTCAACTCAGAACTTTTGAAATCAGGTATTTTAAACAAAAAAACATATTATAAGGGAAATACCAAAATAATACAATAGTTCGCATCTTAGCAGGAGAAAAAGCAGCATGGTAAAAAAAGCACAGGGTAGCACGATACAGATACTTTTAGGAGTTGCAGTTGTCATAACCATAGCACTAGCTATAAACTACACAAGAACACAAATAATAGGACAAACAATGGTTACAATGACGGAAACAGAAGAAACATACCGAACAGATCTAACGCTGAAATCGCTTTTTAACTCAAAAATGCCGATGGGTGAAGACGAAGAACCCGTCACAAAACTTAAAGCAGCTTCATACGCGTGTGCATATGGGGAAGAACACAACTACAATATAAGACTGAGGCCTGATTCGCCGAGAAAAAACGTTAACCACACCATTGAAAGATACCTTAACAGTACCGTTGACGGAGATTATTACTTCTATATACAGTGCGATTCCGAACATGTGATAGAGATACAGAGCCCTCCGCCAGAGTATGTAAACATTATCGCTTCAAGTTATGAACTCCCTCTACCCGACGGCAGCGTATCCACTGCTTACCTATATCGTTGGTACGAATAAAGAATAGAATAGATCGGTCAAAAAAAATATAAAGAGGTAAACGAATTGAAACCAAACAAAGGAATGACGATAACCTCAGAAGCCTTCCTTTCCATCGGGATAATATTGGTTTCTATAGTTTTAGCGATGGTAGCTGGAAGGGTAATAGAGTTTCAAGCACTCGGAGTATTCGAACAGACTCAGGAAAACTTCTTGAATGAGATAGATTCCATCATCACAAGCCTTGGACCCTATGATGGAACCCGAGAAGTACAGTACAATCCCCCTGTAGAAAACTACGATCTTTATGTTCAAGAAAACAGCGTGATAGAAATAAATATAGATGAAACACCTGCCAGAGCCAGTTTTACAGAAAAACATATAGAGAACACTTTTATACAGAACGCAGAATCCTTATGTATAGTTCAGAGCGATGGACAACTTCAAATAAATGAAGGTAGGTGTACAGAAGACCTGGCAGATTTCTGTTCAGGTACAAGATGCGAGGACGGCCAGCAGTGCTATGTCGACAAGGGAGAGACATGTGTAAGCGATGACTGTGCATGCCCTCCCCAATACGAAGGTTATGAAAACGATCCTGCATCAACCGACTTCTGCAAACCCGATTATACCCCGGTAGATACAGTTGAAGATAATGGACAGGTTGTCGACCATACTACTAAAACCGGCTGTCTAACTGAACCCTATTTCCAGTACAGAGAGGAAGGAGAGACCTGTCACGAAAACTTTGAGTGTAACAACACGCTGAAATGTTTGGAAGACATAGATAAAAACAATTTCTACTGTTGTCCCGAAGGAGAGAGATACGATGAAAGCGAAGGAGAGTGTTTAGAACATATTTTAGATAAAGGAGAGGAATGCGATCCATTAGATGATTTATGTGACGATGAAGAAGATTTGAGTTGTCTTGAAACGGCTGACGAGTTTGAAGATTATGATAATGCATGTTGTCCCGATGGAGAACAATGGAACGGGACACACTGTGAAGTCCAGGACCTTTACACACTTGTTTTTGTGCCAATAGACGACAACCAGGGTTATTCTCAAACTAACTTCGAAACAGCAGTAGAGGAACAAGGAGATTTTTTCATAGAAAGTTTCCCATTGCAAGACTGTCCAGAAAAAGTAGAAATAAAGACAACCGACCCATGTGAAATGGATAACGCCTGCGACCTTTCTAGTGATGCAGCTGTTGCGCAAACACTATGGGACATATATGATTGTGCAACAGATGAATTTGATGAGTTTAATATGGTAACAGGTATATTGACACAGGGAGGATGTGGAGATACAGCAGGGTTTAGTTTTGGTATAACTCCCCCTCCAACAAATGTAGCAGCATGGAATAGCGAAGTGGTTACAGCACACGAAATAGGACACGAATACGGATTAAATGATGAATATCTTGATGTATGCACTATTTACAATATATTTAAGAATGACCCAAATATTGATGAAGATGAAACTCCAGGAATGGTCCCACCATGGGATTCAAACTGCTTAGAACATCAGTACGATGGAGGTGACCCCATAATTCATCCTTCTATCACTGACGATTACTGTTTGACAGGAGAAATACCTCCAGATTACGCAGCATACTGTTATGGAAATAAAAACGAATATGGAGGTAGAGATATTATGAGTTATGTAGCTGCTCCGGGACCCAGAGCTTTTGCAGAACCTTCAATGGAACACTTAGAACAACAAGAAGATTTCCAATGTGATTGATATGGATATAAAAAAATTAAGTCTGATACTGTTAATATTGCTTTTCTCAACAACAGTTACAGCTGAGTACTTTGAAATAAGATTTAGAGTATATAACGATGAATTGGCAGAATATCAGGAAACTGAAGAATTAGCAGAACTAAATAAAATAGATATAGTAAAAAATAGGATAGGTACTAGCTTCACACCTCCAGGAAACTATATTTCAAAACTTAAAACTGGTGAAAATGATGTAGTCTGGAAAGAAGAAAGGTTTGTTTCTTTTGATATTGAGATGCATGGAGAAACTCCTGAAGATTATGGCGAGATAGAGAGAGAATATGCAGATATCCATATATTTCCCTCAAAAAATCAGACAACAAGAAAGGCGACCAAATTCATCGTAGAAAAAGAAGAAAAAACTCTTTTAGAAGTTGATCTCGTAGAAAAACTCTGCGAAACAGATATGGAGTGTACAGATTACTGTGATTATCATGATGCTCCTGTGATTGATTGTACCTGTGGTGACGGAGTATGTCATGATTGGGAAAGTGTTGATACCTGTCCTGAGGATTGTATCACTGTGCCTGAAGAAGAAGATGTGGAAGAAGAACCTGAAAGAGATCTTACAGAAATAGTCTCAGACCAGGCCGTAATAATTATCCTGGTGGGTTTCATAGTTGCAACGGTATTTTATACGATGAAGAAGGTGGAAAAAAGATGAGAAAAGGCCAGATCGGCGGTTATATCTTCATGGTTGGCATGTTAATTGTTATCGGTGTCATAGTGGCTGTTGCGATGGCATATATCACAGATATAAGAGTTCCTTCTTTGTTCCGTCAAGAAGCTGAAGACATGGAAGAAGTAACTGTAACTATAGCGGAAAGCATAGAGGAATGCTGGATAAGTTCAAACCAGGGGAGATCAAACGACCACATACATTGTTCAGAAGTTCATGTAACCGCATGGGAAAACATCACCGCGGACAACGTAACTGAAAAGCTGGTGGACGACATCGAATTCGAGATGGAAACGATATACAAAGAGACACAGGCCGACATCGGAATAAGTTTCAACCCTAATAAAAACCTCATCGAAGTAAATCAAAACCAAATCTGCGATCCTTCGGATAACCATAACTGTACTCTTTCCAGATGTAAATGTGAAACTGTCTGTAAGCCTGATTACGATGATATCATAGATGATTCGACCGATCTCTTCGGATGCGTAAAGGAAGAGTTCTATCAGACAAACAGCACCGGAGAAGAATGTAGCTTCAACTGGGAATGTGCTGAACAGCTTAAATGCAGCGAGAACTATCAGGATGCTGCGGGTTTATCGGGTCCTGGAACCTTTCACTGCTGTCCCTCGGGTTTCAACTGGGATGTCAACGAGGAGAGATGTTTAGAACTTGGTTAACTTTAAGTGAGGTGAAAAAATCGCGAATAAAGGACAGACAAGCACCTACCTGAAACCCATACTCGTAATAATATTCGCGGTCTTATTCGTCCTAATAATACAAAACCTTCTAGAATTCCAACTAGG
>JALDAG010000047.1 GCA_022729255.1 Candidatus Nanohalarchaeota archaeon
ATGGCGTTAACAACATCTGTCAAAGGTATTTTTTCAGATATTTTCTGGTCTCCGCCAAGAATTGTTTCTTCATCATCTTCCACGATATCCAGAGATTTTTCTATAATTTTTGCTGTTTTCTTGGGGTCTGTCACTATGTCTTTAAAGAATTTTTCGAACCTTCCCTGCTTCACATATTCAAGAAATTTTGATCCTTCCTCAACCATTTTTACAGGGTCTGGCATCCCTTTTATAGCGGATATCAAACTTCTTATTGAGTCCCCTACATCGCTGTAGGATGTCCGGTTTTCCACCAGAAGCTCCACTTCCATGCCCTGGTTTTCAAGCTCTATCATGTTGTTTAGGCCGTAGGTAAGGCCTCCACCGAGGTTGGCAACTATCCCTGGCCGGGTTTCGTGCATGTAACTAGATATAATCATAGAATCGCTTTCTACAACTCCCTGATTTTCCATCATTTTTTGGGCTTTCACAGGGTTTTCTGGTATTCTTCCGTAGTTGACATCTATATATCCGTCATTCAACAGATCTGTGTATGGCCTGTCTGTGTATATAGTTTGGTTGTCTATTTCATCCGTGTAAAAAACGTTTCTTTCAGCCTCCACAGGGTCCTCGATTTGTTTCATGGGTGCCGCGAAGTTTGTTACGTGGATGTCGTTCGCAATACTTTCCGGACACGGTTCTCCTGCTTTTTCCTTAAAAACAGTTTTCAATTCTTTTCTGAATTTTTTTACAGGGTTAAGGGTTTCTTCGCTCGTATTTATTATCAGGGACGCGTTTCGCTTCTTTGAGTAAAGTGGAGCCAGTGCTGAACTGTTCTTTGATGAGTCGGCTAGGACTATGTGATTACCTGAATCGCTTATAATTCCCTCTTTTTCCGGTTTTATAGAGTTTTCCCGATTTTTGAAGGTGATAGGCAGGTTTTTCTCAAGCGCATACCTTGTTGACAACATTTTGTCTTTTCTTGTACCCTCTGCAAATACTTTTTTGTCTGTTTCAGGGAAGAATATGTGAGGTAAGTCTTCTATTCCTATGTTCTCATAGCTTTGATCTTCTTTACCGATGTTTCCGAGGGCATAAATCTTTTCGTATCCCTCTAGTTTCTCCTTTTTTTCGGGTTCTCCTACAAGGAATTCTTTTTTTGTTGTGGACGCCGCAAGTATTTTTTCGAAGTCGTTCTCCACCATCAACAGAGAGTTTTCGGGTGCGGGTCCGGGATGTTTTTCTTCGTAGCTGAAGGAAACGTTCTTGTATTTCAGACCGGATGTTCCCTGGTACAGGTAAAGAGTTGAGGGTTTGAAGCTGCCCGGCTTGTTGTGGTAGGTGCTGAATATGTGGGAGTCTTCGACTCGTTCTCCCTCCATGTTTTTGATTTCTTCGCCTGTCTCTTCTTCAAAAACTTTCAGGGTTCCTGTCCAGTCACCGGTTTTTGTTAAATTGATCCTGTACCATCCCTCCTCAAGATCATAGTCCGTAGAAGGAAGTCTTGTGTAGCTGTTTCTGAATGGGTGGGCGGTTGTCAAAACCAGGTATGGTTGGTGCTCAACATCTATGTATAAGTAATCGACCACGTTGTCTTCTAGATGTATGTAGTTCCCTGGTCCTTCCTCCACTTTTGTCAGAAATTCGATGCTGTCCCATTCATCGTATTCAGGAAGGTTTATGGTTGTGACACCGGAATCTTTGTCTATGTGTCCTTCTTCTTTTCCTATTTCTTCCATGAATGTTTGTTCATCCATAGAGAAGTGTTGTGTTGTTGATGCGGCGTTCGCGGACAAAATTATTATCGTTATTAAGAGGAAAATTTTTGGCTTTGCCATGGGATTTTTTGGTTCATAGCCGATTCTTAATAAACGGGTTCAAGATTCCTTTTTTTGGGTGTGTTGAAACGGTTTTTCAAATTTTTACTGGTCTTTTATTTTCGGATTTCTGTTTCTTTCCACCCGTTTTTAGGTGAAACTTTTATATACCCGGCAAACGTATTACGATGTATTACGATGTTGAGTGAAGCAGTGGAAAAAACAAGAAAAAAGTATCAGGAAAACCTGAAAGCCGAGAAAAACTTTCTCACATACAAGGACATCTCGGACCAGGGATACTTCCTCTCCAACTATGTGATGGTGAACGGAAGAGACGAAACAGATGTAATGATCTCAAAAAAACAAGCTAAAGCTCTAAACAACCCTGAAATTCTTATAAATAATTATGAGGTGGAGAGAAAAAAGAAGCCATTAGGAAAACTGTTTGAAGAGAAGGATATCTCCGTCAAACTTTATTCGACCCTCTTAAAATCTCTTGAAAACGGGAAAGAAGAATTGATGCACCAGTTCGAAAAAGTGATCGACACCGATGAGAGATACCTAGATGTGGAACCCCTCAACCAGGGAAACGCTTTTTTCGGATCTCCAACCGCCATAACAGAGCACTGGGGCGCCTCAACATACATAAACGGCGATAGGATAGAGTGGAGGCTGAAAGGGATTAACTGGCCCATGGTACTGGATTTACTTGAAAATGAAGGGCTGAGAACCTACAGGGACCTGGAAGAGATGGAGGTGGTATACAACGATCTGATAACTTAAAGACTATTTTACCCAAGAAGCTTTAATTAATCCCCTACCAATTTTTTTCTAAACAACCATGAAAATACTTTTTTACCAGCCGTGGATGAAGTCCAAGGGAGGTATCGAGAGGCTGATGCTCGAGTACGCTGAGAAATCCACGCACGAAGTTACACTTGTAACCCACTACCTTTCGGAGAACTTTGAAGAGTACGACGTGGAAGTGAAAAAGCTTACAGACAAAACAGTTCCCGAAGGATTTCTCAAAAGAGGGTTTATTTCCGCGCCGAGAATCATATCCGAAAAACTGGATCTGAAAGAATACGATGTTTTACTGGTATCCGAAGCAGGTCTGGGCAGCTTTATAACCTTAAGAAACCACGAAATACCTGTTGTCTGTTACTGCCACACACCTTTAAGGGCTGCACACCAGTTCTACAGCCACTACCGAGAACAGTACGGATTCCCGAAAAACATTTTTTTCTCATTTGCAGCCTCTGTTTACCGGTTTATAGAGAAAAAAGCATGGAAAAACTTTGATCATGTTTTCGCGAACAGTCAAAATACTATAAACAATATAGAAATAGCAGGTCTTGCTGAAAAAGTGGAAAAAGAAGTTGTTCACCCCGGAGCCGACCTTTCCAGGTTCAAGTCAGGAGAGGAAGAGAAGTTCTTCTTCTACCCGAGCAGGTTCAAAAAATACAAGAGACAGGACTTGGCTGTGAGGGCTTTCGAAAAGTTCTCCGAGAACGTTGAAGAAGACTACAGGCTTGTACTTGCAGGTTTCCCTGACGATAAAGAATACGTTGAAGAGCTTAGGAAAAATTCATCCGACAAAGTGGAGATAAAAACAGATGTAAGTGACAGCGAGATGGTGGATCTGTACAGCAGGTGCACAGCGGTTTTGTTCACCGCAAAGAACGAGGACTGGGGAATCGTACCAGTTGAAGCGATGGCATCAGGAAAACCTGTTGTAGCTGTTGAAGAGGGAGGTCCTTCTGAAAGCGTTATTAATGGAGAGACAGGTTTTCTAGTTGAAGCCGAACCTGAGAAAATAGGTTCGAAGATGTCTGAACTCGTGGAGAACACGAAGATGTACAAGGATATGTGCAGGAACTCTAGGGAAAGAGCGAAGGAGTTCACATGGGGAAAGTTCGCTGAAAAGATGGACAAAAGGATTAAGGAAGTTGTGGAAAACTGATGGCTGCTGTTTCTCTTTTGCTATTTTTCGGACTAGAGGCGCTCTAGTAAAGTAATTTTGTATTATTAGGTCCTCTAGTTTGGTATTTTGTTTACTAGAGGCGTTGAAACTACAATTTTTGTGGTTGTTGAGCTCTCTAGTTTTGATTATAGGTACAGAAGAGTCTTTCAAGTTTCAACTATCTTGAGGGGTCATCAATTTCTATTTCGAAATAACTGCTGTAAAAACCTCTGTCCCTTGTTATCATTTTTTCCGATAATTCCTCCGCATGTGAACCGATCATGAAATCAGTTATCAGATGGTTCCTCCACTTCATCGTTTCCCCGCAGTTCTCGCAGTAGAAAGAGTTTTCCTCCCCGCATTTTGGACATTCTATTTCTTCTTTTGAACTGTGCTTTTTCCAGGCTTCTCCCGCTTTTTTCAGCGAATTTATTGGATGGTTTTCCAGCTGTATGCCTTTGGAGTCCAGGAATTTGTCGAGCTCTTCCTTAGGATTATCCAAGTTTTCAGAGAAAGCGGTAAACAGCTCGGAGTAAACCTCCGGAGAGATGATCAGAACTCCGTTTTCTGAGGCGTCCTCTAATTTTTTTCTCGAACTTTCATGGAACTCCTCGTCCCTGAAAAGGACGTCGAGAAGGACGTTGGTGTCAACCGCATACCTCATCCTCTCAGCCTCTCCATGTGCTCATCGGTTTTTTTCTCACCGAGGAAACCCTCGTAGTCGGAGAAGTCCTTCCCTTTCTTTTTCACTACTAGATCTCCGTTTTTCTCCACGAATTTTATTTC
>JALDAG010000015.1 GCA_022729255.1 Candidatus Nanohalarchaeota archaeon
GGAATTAAAGGCAAATCACTGATCCTAACAACTTTTCTGATACTAATTTTCGGTCTTGTCATCGGTGTTCTTCCCGGAGACGAAGTCGATGTTGCAGGTGATACTGTTTCTGTACAGTTGGAAGAAGGATCAAATTTGATCCCTGCCCTTGATGCAGATCTAAACGATATTTTGGATGCGGGCTGCGACATAGGGCGTTTCAGTGACAGCACAGTAGAGGAGCCTTTCATGTACTTCGACAACACTGTTTATGATTATGTGGAGACCGATTCCTTGAGACATGAGGGAAAGGGTCTCTGGGTTCCTGTTAGAAGCGGCTGCAGTTTTGAGGCAGAAACTTATGTCGCCGAACAGATGAACTTGGGGACAGGGAAAAATGTTTTGACCTTCTCTGCCGACATCGACATCGACTTATTTGAGATGAATGACTGTCAGTTGAGTTTTTTCAGGGGAGATATATCTTCAAGAGAAGAACCATTCGCAGTTTTCCAAGATGGCGAATTCATCGCAACTGATTCCGTAAGTGAATATACTCCTGTTTATATACCTATTGAAGATGGATGTACATTTGATTTGGACGCTGCTTTCTGGGATTTAGAGGTATCCTCTGATGAAGGAGGTATTATAAGGGGAGAAGAAGCAGGCCGATTTGCAGAGGGAGAAAAAATTGTTTTGAAAGCGGTTCCTGAAGAAGGATATGTTTTTGGTGGATGGGAACTTGAGGGAAGCTCTGAAAAATGTGATGCTGAGGAGAAAATTTGTGAATTCGAGATAGAGGAAGATACGTTTGTCAGATCAAGTTTTGTTGAAGAAGATGAACCAATAGAACCTCCTTGGGATAGCGAAGTTGAGCTGAATGTTGATTCAGGAGATCTTGTCGAGGTAGTGGAACCAGGTGAGGGAGAGTTTAGTTTTGAAGAGGGACAGGCTGTCGACCTTGTTGCAGAGTTTTCACCCGATTTAGAGCATGAACCAGAATTTTCTTGGATCGGTGATCTGGAGGCTGTGGAAGACCCTGATTCTCACGAAACAATGATCGTTATGTGGGATGATTATCATGTAAAAGCTGTATACGAGGGCGAAAAAATCGAAAGAGAAACTTTCGAAGTATATATCTATTCAGGAGATTTTGTTGAGGTTGTTGAGCCCGGTGAAGGTTACCATGAATTTAAGGAAGGCGAAGTAGTTGAACTGGTAGCTGAAGTTTCTCCAGATCTCGAAACCGACAAAGGATTTTCATGGATAGGAGATATTAGAACATTAGAAGATTCTGAATCCTTGGAAACACAAGTAGAAGTACAAAGAGAGATGGAAATCGGCGCTGATATAGATATGTTGGGAGATACTTCGTACAGGGACTGTATTGATGAAAATGGAGAGATAGCAGAGGCTGACGGCGAATACATATGTAGGATTGAAGGTGACAGCTGCCCATCCGGATGGGAACAGTATGAGGAATGGTCAACAACAGAGTCTGATACCTGTACAAGTAGCAACTTCTTCTGTGGAAGTTCGTGTAGCACTGATAGCCATGAATGGGATAATGAACCCGTTGAAACTTGTACTTATCAGAGAACTAGGAGAGGGATTCTACCCACATGTCGCACTGATACATGTGAAGCAGAACTTGTTGAAGTCGGCTGTATAAGAGGAGATGCTCCAGAAGAATATGAAGAGGAAACCTATGATCTTATGATTAATGTGTATGGAAGAGGTACTACACAGCCTTCAGGTAGACGAAGACATAGTTTTGAAGAGGGTGAAGAAGTCGTAGTAACTGCTGAACCTGCCGAAGGATTTTTATTCGCTGGTTTTAGAGGAGACTGTCAAGGCACCGAGAATTGTACATTGGAGATGAATTATGACAAGAGAGTAACGGCAACATTTGAGAGAGACAGGGAGTGCGAGACTGATAGTGACTGTCAACACCTTTTATGCCCTCAGGCTGTAGGTATGGACACACCTATTTGCGATCCTGAGACCAATACATGTAAATGTGGAGATGGTGAAGAAGAAGAGGTAGTTGAGGAATACGGGCTCAATATTGATATAGAAGGAGAAGGTTCAACAGAACCCCCTGAAGGTTTCAATACATTTGAAGAAGGTGAATCTGTTGAATTAGTAGCTGAATCAGAAGATGGCTGGAAATTTGATAGATGGTCTGGAAGATGTTCTGGTAGTGACAAAGAATGCGAATTAACTATGAACTCTGATAAAAACGTAACAGCACACTTCAAAGAAACAGAACTTATTGGAGAAGGTTCCTTTGATGATTGTGTGTCTGCTGAAGGTGAGGTAGTCGAGGTTGATGATGGATATATATGTAGGTTTGATAATAGTAGATGTCCGCACCCACGCATCAGCGATCATCAATGGGAACAGTACAAGGACTGGAGCTCAACATCTTCTGACTACTGCAGCAGCAGTAACATACTTTGCGGGACTTCATGTAATACTGAAAGTCATGACTGGGCTAACGAACCAGTTGAAACTTGTACCTATGAAAGAACAAGAAGCGGTATTAGCATAGGATGTACTGAAACTGTTTGTAGAGCTGATGTCGATCAGATAGGATGTATTATCACAGAGACTGATGAGGAGGATTATGACAACGACAATGACAACGACAACGACAATGACTACGAGAATGACAATGACAACGACAATGACTACGAGAATGACAATGACAACGACAATGACTACGAGAATGACAATGACAACGACAATGATGATGAGGAAGAAAAAATATGTGAACCAGGAGAGACCAGAAGATGTAGTACAACTTGTACATACAGAGAGTGTGGAGGAGTCAACGACAATTCTTGCAGAAGACAGAGAGAAACAGTCAGAGGAGAGATGGAGTGTCGGGATGACGGTACTTGGGGATCATGTAGTGATATAGGACGCTGCCCTGAGGACCAGTGCAGATTCAATTCTGATTGTAGATTTGATGATGATGAAGATGACGAATTCGAAGAATGCGTTGAAAACTGTGCTGATGATCACTCATCACCTTGTTGGGGAGACACAGCATGCTGTGAGGACAGGTGTTCGTAAGAAAGAGCGAAAGTAGAAAGATAACAGGATTTTTCTACTTCTCAATATTTATTTTTTCGCCATCCTGAAAAGCTTCTTAGCTTTTTCTATAATCCCTGAATCCCCGTGTTTTATATCAAGCATAGATTCTATACTGTTGTACAGTTTTTCAGTATAAGGAAACCAGTTCAGTTCATCATCTTTATTCCTATTTACCATTACCGATTTCGGCTCAACGAAAGACATCAAACCTTCAGGACCATGGTAACGTCCTATACCGCTTTTTTTAACTCCTCCAAATGGTGTGTAAGGATTACCGATGTTTTTAACGACGTCGTTTATGTAGCAGTTACCAGTCTTTAACATAGAAGCAATTTTTTTACCTTTTTCTACATCTTCTGTCCAAACACTGGAGTTCAAACCATAAACACTGTCATTAGCAAGTTCAACTGCTTCTTGAACACCTTCAAACCCCATTACAGGTATTACCGGTCCAAAGGTTTCTTTTCTCATAACATCCATCTCGTTTGTCACCTGGTCAAGAACGATAGGTTTAAGGAAGTTGCCCTGATGTTCGAACTCGGTCAACATCTCAGCACCCTTAAAAACAGCGTCATCTACCTGATTTTTGATTAGCTCTATTTGCTCCTCCCTTATCATAGGGCCCATCTCTGAAGTTTTACTATCACCTATGTCGACCTTTTTAACTTCCTCAAGAAGTTTTTCAATAAATCTTTTCTTGATCGATCTCTCAACATAAACTCTTTCTGAAGAAACACAGATCTGACCACTATTTGCAAGAGAGCCGTAAACAACCCCTTTGACAGCTCTATCCAGATCAGCGTCCTCGAAAACTATGAAAGGATCTTTACCACCTAGCTCTAATTCCACATCAATTAGGTTTTCAGAAGCCTTTTTCATGACTTCTTTACCCGTTTCAACTCCTCCAGTGAAAAATATCTTGTCAGGCTTGTTCTCTATAATTTTTTCCCCTACTTCTCCGCCTCCATGAACCACTTGGAAAACGTTTTGCGGAAAACCGGCTTTATCTATAAGTTCTTCAATCTTCTTACCTGTCAAAGGAGTAATTTCAGAGGTTTTCAGTATCACAGTGTTTCCAGCAACAAGCGCTGTGATCGAAGGTATCAGAGATATCTGGAAAGGGTAATTCCAAGGAGATATCACGGATACCACACCGTAGGGCTGGTATTCAACGTATGAATAATTTTTACTAAACTCTATAGGAGTTCTCCTTTTCTCTTTTTTCAGTATCTTTTCTGAATTATTCTCGTAATACTTTATGAAATCTAAAGTGGTCATTATTTCCGCCATCAGTATTTCTACGTCTGGTTTACCTGTATCGGATTTCAAAGTGTGTAAGATGTCGTCCAGATTGTTTAAAACAGTTTTTCTGAATTCCTTGAGAAAAAAACATCTATCAGCTATGTCAAGGTTTTTCCACTCTTTAAGAGATGTCCTAGCAAGAAAAAACTTTTTTTCTATTTCTTGGTCGGTCGAAACTTTAACAGAACCTTTTTTTTCATTGTCCACGGGGTCGAATGCATGGAGATCTTTCATACATATTTTTTTGTTGTTTGTCGTTTATCAGAATAACCTATAATAAAAAATTATTTATTATTTAAAAAAGGATTATTTTTATGGAGAAACTCAACTCAAGGATAAAAAAACTTTGGATATCTCTTGGTTTGTTTTCAGGACTGTTAATAGGTGTTTTACCAGCAATCTACACATATTTTTACTTGGAAAATTTACTTTTATCGTTAATCAGCATCTCTTTATTTCCCATAATCTTTATCTGGTATGCCGTGAAGAGATTTGCGAACTGGAGATTCGATGTAAGAGAGGATCATATAGAGATAAAAAAAGGAGTATTCATCATCGTTTCGATATATGCACCCTACGTAAGAATCCAGCACATAGATACAGTGAGAAATCCTGTTTCAAGAATACTTGGTTTAAGCTCTCTTAGGATTTATACCGCTGGTTCGAAAGGAGCTGATTTAACTATACCCGGCCTTGATAAGGAAAAAGCTGAATACATACAGGAACAGCTTAAACAAAAAGCTATCCAGTCCGAGAAAGGTTTTGATGCTGTATGAAATTATCCAAGAAAACAATAGTTTACAGAGGTATATCTAATACAGGAGGCGTACTGGTTTTTCTATTATTTGGCGGTATTTTCAATCCTTTGATACTTTTCCTTGGTTTTATACCATTATCATTAGTTGCGTTCGGCTACATGTACGTTTACTGGAAGAACTATGACATATTTTTTGAGGATCACGATATAAAGATTGTTTCAGGTGTTTTCTCAAAGAAAGATCTTGATATACCGGTTAGAAGAATTCAGAACATCAATATCAAGGAAAATATTTTGCTCAGGATCCTTGAAATCTCCGAGGTACATATCGAGACAGCTGGCGGTAGCGAAACCGAAGCAACCATAAAGTTCTTGGAGAAAGAAGACGCAGAAAAATTGAGAGAGAAAATAAGGAATCTCAAGAGCAGAAGGAAAAAAGAAACTGAAGAAGAAGCTCAGAAAGACGAAGAAGAGTACGCACTAACTTTTAAAAAACTCTTGGTATACAGCTTGATAGATTCGATCTCGATAAAGTTGTTGTTGCCTCTCTTAATTTTTATCGGAGGTTTCATATTTGCAAATTATTATTTAGAAGTCTTTTTACATATAATAGGAGCATTTTTTGGACTGCTTGTCATTGCATTGTTGATACTAGGATTAGAGATGATATCAACCGGTGTAAAAGTTTTTGAGAATTATTATGGTTTCAAGGTAGTTAGAAAAAATGATTCTCTTGAATACGAGAAAGGTCTTTTTAATCGGCAGGGAGGAACAGTACCTATTGAAAAGTTACAGAAACTTGTTATAGAGGAAAACATAGTTGAAAGGATACTGGGTTATGCTACTTTAAAAGTTGAGACAGCAGGAGCAAGCATAGCTGAGAAAGTATCTACCACAAAAGTTATCGTGCCATTGGATAAAAAAGAAGAGGTAATAAAAACAGCGGAAAAAATAGGAGAGTTCGAATATCCGGTTAAAATGGAAGAAGTGGCCGAAAGAGCGGAGGAAAGATACTTCAGAAGATATCTATTGATCGGACTGACTGTTTTCTTAATCTTAGTACCGTTTGCATTGACTATACTGAACCCGATGGTGTTTTTGATACCTTTAACTATAGCTATGATCAGTAAAAAAGCCTCCAACCTGAAATGGATTAACCAGAGGTACTTTCTTGGCGAGGAAAACATCTTTGTAAGGAAAGGGTTCTGGAGACGTAGAACCTATGCAGTACCTTATTTCAGGTTCCAGAACTTTATAGAATCTCAGACAGTTCTCCAAAAAAGATGGGATCTCTCAAAAATTACTGTTGATACGGCTGGTGATCTCTGGATTAACCCGGAAATAATTGATTTGGACAAGGAGTCTAGCGGAGAACTCATCCAAGAACTTTTTGACAGATTCAACAGAAGCATCTGCAACTAGTTTTTATTCCACCACCACTCTTTTAAATTCATACTTCGATTCTTTAACAATAATATGAACAATCTAGAAAAAGGTCTCAACTACCAGGAAGCTCTCAGGTTTTCCGAACTGGTTCACCGAGATTTTTTCGATGAAAAAGGATTCCCATTTGTTGGACACCCGGTCACCGTGGCTAGAAATATTTGTTCGGACGGTTATAATAAAAAAGAAGTTATCTCAGGATTTCTTCATGACGCAGTTAAGCATGATTACTATCTTATAGATGAGATAAAGGAAAAATTTGGTGAGGATATCGCTGAAACGGTTTACAGGAATAACAGCCCTATACCCTTTAATAAAGGGGATAGTGCAATAATTATAGATCGTTACGAGGAAGAAGACCTCAAAAAATTTGATATATCCGGTGAAATGCTTAGAAAAGGTTCTAAAAACGTTCAAAAAGCTTTAAAGGATTCTATAAATTTCCATAAAGGCCAGTTCAGAAAGTTGAAGAAAATTCCTTATGTCACTCATCCTATAGGTGTGGCTAGAAACCTTTCACATTATGGGTGCGGAGAGGACCTGGTAACAGCAGGGCTATTCCACGATGTTTTGGAGATGACGGATAAACAGTATGAAGATATAAAGGATGGTTACGGTAAAAAAGTTGCTGATATAGTTGGAGAGTTAACTGATGACCCGCAGGATTCTTGGGAGGATCGGAAGATTAAAAATATAGAAAATTTTTACCGATGCTCAAGAAGCGTCAGACTAGTTGGTATGGCTGATAAGCTTGACAACCTTGAATCGATGCAGAGAGATTACAAAAGGCTTGGTGAGGATACATGGGAAAAATTCAATAGACCTAAAGAGTTTCACGCATGGTACTTCGGAAGTCTAAAAGAAGCTTTCTCTAATTTTAAGAATTTAGAACCTGAAAAACACATGTTTGAAAGGTTTGACACCATTTTTGAAGAAGTATTTGAGGATTATGAGAAACTCAAAGAGATAATCTGAAAACTTAATAATGACCTTATTTGTCGTGTTTTAGATAAACATTAGAAAAATAAAAAATCTGGGAAACATTCTTTCAGCCTCCCACTTTTTAAACATCCTGTTGGATTACAGAACCTTTACGTTAACAGCTCTTGGTCCTTTGTCTCCCTGTTCTGTCTCGAACTCGACTTCATCTCCTTCGTTCAGAGTTTCGCCGTCTACGTCACTAATGTGGACGAAAACGTCGTCTTCCTGATCTTCAGGATTGATGAATCCATAGTTCTTAACATCGTGGAAGAACTTTACTTCACCTTTCATAAAAACTACACCTCCGTATGTCTAACAGTTTTTGAACCCAACCTTTATAAGCCAACTGATTATTTCCAGTTTTTTTCAATCAGATTAAAAAATTATTAAATAAGGGACAGGAATAAATAATATAGGATTACGTAAAAATGGAAGAAGAAAATTTTAAGAGTATCTGGGGAAAGAAAAAAGTCTTGCTTACCGCATTACTGGTAATTGTTTTACTGGTTGGTGGAGGATTTTTTGTATTAAACACAGAATTTGACGATTTTTTTGGTGAAGAAGAAATTGAACGTTTTGGGGAAGAAATAACATCTGATGAACTAAGTCTCTTTGAAGCCGCTCAAGAAGGAGATGTGGAGACTTTGAAGGAACTTATCGAAGAAGTTGATAATATAGATGTAGAGAGTAATTATGGTAGAACTCCTATGATGCTGGCAGCCAACAACGGTCATACCGAAGCAACCAGGCTTTTGTTGGAAGAAGGAGCGGATATAGGTAAAAAGAACATTTACCATGAGACTGCTCTTATGATGGCAGCTCATGAAGGACACGTGGAAACTGTTGAATTGTTGATAGAATACGGTGCTGACGTGAACGTTGAGAGAGATGACGGCACACATATTCTTGATTTCACTGAACACGAAGAAATAGAAAATATCTTGAGGCAACACGGCGCATCGAGATGAACATGGAACAGATCATTTAGGTTATAGAGAAAAATTATTTTAGGAAGTGACTATCAAATTTCTCTATGGATAAACCTAGATTTTTAGCCAAACTTTTCTCCATCCTCCTTTGGTTGATCATATTTTTGACAGTTTTCCAGTTCTTGATAGGAGCAAGAAACATAGCTAATTATGAAAAACAAGTACTTGAACAAAATATAATACATGAAATCGATAACAGGATTGAAAGAGGTATAGATGTATTTACTGAGATAAAGGAGAAAGAAGAGCACTACTATGTTTCCATGATAAAAGACGAGATCGGAAAGGTGGAGTACGAGATACCCAAAGAAAATGACAGGGAGTTCTCGGTATTTCTATTCGGTGGTTCATCAGTCGTTTTTCCTGTTGGAGAACATATGAACTTCCCTGAACATCTCGAAGAAAAGGTAAAAAATAGGACGGAAGCTAATTTTTCGATCTACAACTTTGGTATGCCGGGTGTATCCACAAGTACAATACTTAACTCTCTGGAAAGGATTCTTGAAGTGAAAGAACCCGACATGGTGGTGATATATACAGGTCACAACGACTATTTTTTAACACATCACATGTTTACGGAAAACACCCCTGATATTTTTTATGATGAAAACGTTTTGTGGCCTCTTTACAACAGTCTGGGTCCCTTGATTGATAGAGAAAGCGCTTACATGTATGATTCCAAGAGGATAACGGAGTACAGGATGATGACCTTAGCACATTCCATAGGATTGGTTGATGGAAAAAGAATATTTGATTTAAAGAAAAAGACCGATAAAATTATAGAGGAGGAATACTTTGAGGAAAATATTAAAGATATCCAGAGTTTAACAGAAGAGAGAAGTATTGATTTGGTGTTCCTAACAACCATATCCAGGATCAGAGGAGTTAGAACAGAAGAGATGTTTCTTTCAAAGGATGAGATGGCAGAATTTCATGATTTTGTGGATAGAGCTGAAAGTTATTTGGAACAAGAGGAATTCGATAGATCTCTCGAAATATTTGGAAAAGCACTCGATATAAATGATAATAGCTCTAAAATCTATGAGAGAATAGGTGAGATATATGAGGGTAGAGAGGAATACATGAAAGCCCAGGAGAACTTTATAAAATCTAAGGACAGAAATGTTTTCGGTCAGGATCCCAGAGCTCCTTCTTATTTCAATGAAATACTTAGAAATGTTGAGAAAGAGAAAGTATACACAGTTGATGTTCGGAAAAAGTTACTGGAGGATGAGGATTATCCTTTGATGGACAATGATTTCTTTGACAGTGAAATACATATAGGAGGAGATAACACTGGTCAGGTTGCTGAAAAAATCTTTTTAGGACTTGAAAAAAGAGGATTGATTGATGATTTCGAATAATCGATTCGACCTCAAAAAAATATCTAGGTGATTCTATGGAATTAGGAAAATATTCTGATATGGATCTGTTGGAAAAGGTCGTTGTTCATACACCAACTACTACTTCTATAGATTCGGTAAAAGAAAACCCTGAAAAACATCTTTTCAATGAAATACCTGACAAGAAAAGGTTTCTTGAGGAAAAAACCATGTTCACAGATATTTTGAAGGATAACGGTGTTGATGTGTTACACCTGACTGAACTACTGATGAGGGCAGAGAAAGACCTAGATGATAAATTAATCGATGAGATTGTTAATCTGATGTATGTTAGGGATATAGGTACTGTTATCCTGGATTATCTGGTGAGATGCAGTATGTCGGAGAGATTGAGACAGAAGGAGGAAGAAATATTTGATTTTTTAATAAAGCATCAAGGCTTAAATCGTGATTACGAGGTTTTAAGACCGGTAAAACCGATTGAAGGAGGGGATATATTTATTCCTAGGTATAACACGATGATTGTTGGAAACTCCTTGAGAACATCGGAGCAAGGAATTATTGAACTAGGGGAAGGATTGGTAGATAGCTCTATAGATAAAATAATTATGTTAAATGTTCCTAGAGAGGATAGTGCGATACATCTGGATATGGTGTTTTCCCAGCTTGAGAAAAACCTTTTCATGGTTGATAAAAGATTTTCAAAAAATATGGAGTGTTTTTTGATAGAAGTATGTTCTGATGGACCGAAAATGAGGAAAAATAAAAAAAGTATCGATGAAATTTTGAAAGAAGAATTAGGTAGAGATGTGGAAGTTTTAAAAGTAGATGAGAGAAAAGAACAGAAGATGTGCGGATTTAACGTCTTACCGATTGAAAGTTCGAAAGTCATAGCTTTTCAAGAAAACAGGAATATAAACAGGTTGATACGAAACATGGGAATTGAAGTCATCGAGGTAATGGGACGAGAACTGATGAAGGGTAATGGCGGACCAAGATGCATGACGTTGCCATTAAAAAGGAATAGAGGTTCAAGATAATTATGGTCAAGAGAAGTCTGGTAAAGTTAAGTAATAATAAAAAAGAGAGGTTAGAAAAGATACTTTCTATATCAGAATATGTCAAAAGACAGGATTATTCTGATAAAAAACTCGAAGGAAAAAATATAGCTCTTTTGTTTGAAAAACCCTCGACAAGAACAAGATCTGCGTTTGAAATAGCTGTAAAAGATTTAGGAGGTAACACAGTATTTTTGGATAAAGAAGAAATTCATTTAGGTTATAGAGAAAGTCTAGAGGACACTGCAAAGGTTCTTGAAAGTTATTTTGACGGTGTAGGTTTTCGAGGTATGAGACATGAAAAAGTTGAGAGACTGGATCAACACACATCAATCCCTGTTTGGAATCTTTTAACTGATAAATTCCACCCTACGCAGGTTTTATCCGATTTTTTCACGATTGAAGAAGTCTTTGAGAAGGATTTGTCAGATATAAAGCTTGCATATATTGGTAACGGTATCAACAATGTTTTAAATTCTTTGATAGTCGGGGCAGCGAAGACAGGTATGAATATGAGGATTGTAACCCCTGAAGAACTCAGACCTGATAGAAAATTAATGGTAAAATCCAGAAACATAGCCAGGAAACAAAATTCTACTTTAAAGTGTTTTTCAAACGTTGAAAAAGGTTTGGAGGAAGTTGATGTAGTTTATACAGATGTATGGGTTTCCATGAATGATCCGAAATCAGAATGGGATGAAATGATAGATAAACTTAGTCCATACAGTGTTGACAATGAAAAAATGGATTTGACCTCCGAAAACTCTGTTTTTATGCACTGTCTTCCAGCCTTACATGATAAAGAAACAATTCTAGCTGACAAAATATGTGAAAGACATGGAATCGAATGTTTGGAAGTCAGTGACAATGTCTTCAGATCCGATAGTTCGATTGTTTTTCAGCAGTCAGAGAACAAGTTGCATACCCTGAAATCCTTGTTGATAGATTCGTTTGATTAGGAATACCTAGTTAACCATAGAACTTTCTTCAAGACCCTTGAATATTTTCTTGGCTATTATTTCGTTGTATTCAGAGTTGAAGTGAACCCAGTCATCAAAGAGATCGGGTTTAAACAGAAGTTTATTGTTGTCTTCCTTCAACAACTTTTTGAGATCTACAACTGTTACGTGAGAACCGTTCAAACTTCTGATAAAATTGTTTATGGAGGATTTGGCTCTGACGTCATAGCTGAAATCATCCTTGTCTCTGGCAATCCTTAAACTTCTCAGAGATTTATCCGTTTCTCCCAACTCTTCATATATCAGGCCTTTCTTGTAATGAATCATAGCATTCTTACTGTTTAACTTTTCCGCATCTTTGAAGTTTTCTATAGCCTGTTCATAATTTTGTTTATTCAAATCTTCGAAACCTCTATCCCTATAATTGATGAAATCATCTCTCGATGTTTCATTTACGAAATCATAATCTATCTCAAAAGGCCTTATCTTTAGATTTGAACTTACTGTGATGAAAACTGTTTCAACGCCTTTTCTCTCGGTGATTTCCACAATTTTTTCCATATTTGTCTTATAAGAGTCTAAAGCATTTTCATTGACTAAATTCATTATGTCATATACCTTTTCCGAGTCAATTATACCAACTGACATACCTAGATTGATAAGATAAGGTGTAATGGTATTTCTTTTCAAATCCTCTATTTCGTGATTAGGCCTTCCTGAAAGAAAGGTCTTTCTGTAGAGATACCATATCAGATTATTTTCAAGTAAATCAAGTTCATCCCTGATTATATTATGGGATTCAAAGTGGTCGTTGTGCCCGGAGTATATCAGAACCATTTCAGGTTTTTCCATATTGATGCTTTTGTTTAAGCTTTTGACAATTGATGTGGAACGAGCACCACTTTTTGCTAGGTTATAGACTTTTTTACTCTGATTATTTTCCTGTTCAAAAATGTTTTCGAGATAAAGAGGTATATATTTCTTTTCGCAGAAAGGTGTGACCATAGAGGAACCACTAAAAACATATATATGATCTGAAGCATTACTATCAATCTTGAATGTTTCCCTAAAACATTTTCTTTCTATCTCAATAAACTTTTCATTATTTGAATTCAAATTATCAAAGTAATGACCATTCTCATTATATCTAAGACCTCTGAAACTCGTGTTTAGTTCCTCTAGATCAATATTATTGATATTATTAGAACTTGAAACAAACTGAATTATAGGGATGATGGTCAAGGACCATAAAATTAAGATGAGGACTATAAAAGTTTTTTCCCATGGTTTTGAGGTTTCATCCATACTTTTAATTATAATTAACTCGGATTTAATAATAGGTGTAAAAAAATGGTAAATCCTCTGATATATTTCTTAGTTATTTTGGCGATAATTTTAGTGGTTAAAACAATTGTTATAAACCAGGAATATGAGAGAGCTATTGTTTTTAGGCTTGGATCATTTGAAAGAGTTCTTGGACCGGGTTTACAGTTCGTTATACCTTTCATAGAGTGGATCAAAAAGGTGGATTACAGGGTAAAGACCGTGAATGTACAGCCTCAGAAGGTTTTGACAAGGGACAACGTTACGGTAACGGTGGATGCAATAATATTTTACAAGGTGATGAGAGATCACGAGAAATTGAAGGATACGATTTTAGAGGTAGAGGACTTTAATGAAGTGACCGTTAACTACGGAAAGACCATGTTGAGAGCTGAGATAGGAAAGGTAGAGCTTGATGATCTTTTATCGAAGAGAGATGAGATCGCTGAGGAACTTAGATCGGATCTTGATGAATCCACGGACGAATTTGGTGTAACTATTAGGGATGTCGAGATTAGGGATGTTTCGATACCTGACTCAATGGAAAGGGCTATGGCTGCAGAAGCCGAGGCAGAGAGAGAAAGAAGAGCAAGGATAACTAAAGCACGGGGAGAACTTCAGGCAGCTGCCAGGACCAGGATGGCATCTGAGATTCTTGGAACAGAAGGTTACAAACTTAGGACTTTACAAACGATTGATAATGTGGCTATAGAGAATTCAACCATAGTTACGATTCCAGCAGAGCTTATGCCAAAATCAGAAGGAAGCGATGAACATCATGGACATGTGAAAGAAATTCTTGATAAGTTGAAGGATTCTCTTGACATCGAAAAGATGCTTGGTGATTCGTTATCTGATTCTGAAGGGCTTTAAAGCTCTTCTTAACTATTTTTTTATTCCATAAAGCTTATTTATAGGTTCATCCACGAACTTTTTGTATATTTCATCCATTTTTTCGTTGTATTTGATGTTCCTAACGTTTTGATATGCAGAATAGGAGTGTATAACTGTGCTTGTTGCTAAACCTATCATACCTCCCTTGCGTATCCCTTCAGCAACATCTCCTGAAACGAATCCTGCTATGCTACCCATTATGATTCCTAATGAAAAAGTGTTTAACGCATATGCCGAGAATTTTTCCGATTTATCGCTATCTTTTAAAATATGGTCTTTTATGTCTTGATAGGCCTCTTTGAAGTTATCTATTTTTTCTTTTGAGATATATTCTATATCCCAATCGGTTTCAATTTCCTTTATCTCTTTTAATGTTTTCGATTCTAATATGTTGGATATATATGTTTCTGCCTCATATTTGTCCTCGAAAGATGGATACTTTTTAATATTGATTTCCTCTTGATTTTTTCTGCCTATACCTTCTTCTTTGAACATGTGGTCCAATCCCTTTTGATAACTAAGAAGTGATTAACATTGTTAAAGCTTAGTATTTATGTTTACAGCCCAAGAAAAAGAAATAATCTCTGGCGTAAAAACGCCTTTTTTATCCTTATTTCAAGGTAAGTTTTGTTCCTCTTCCTTTCTCCAAAAACTCAAGCTTTCCTTCCTTGGCAAGCCAACCTATGGCCATGTAAACCTTTGTATTGCTTCCTTCAACTTCTTTTGTTACCTTTGTTATTGAGGGTGTACCCCCTTTTTCGAGATATCGATAAACCTTGCCAGCAAGGTGTCCTATTGTTTCCTGCATGGTTCCATTTATTGTTGTACTTGTTAAAAAGTGTTTCTATACCTAAAGATATAACAGTGTTATATCACCTTCTGTTCAGATAATCCTCCTTAGAAAAAACAAGCTCATGACTTTTTTCTTTCAACCATTGACGCCCTTTTCTGTAATCAGGAAATTTTTCTTCAAGACTTTTCCAGAAATTCTTGTCATGTTTCATATTTTCAAGATGAGTTAATTCATGAGCAACAACATAGTTTAAGACTTTTTCAGGTCCCAGGCATAACTTCCAGTTGAAAGAAAGGTTATTCTTTGAGGAACAGCTTCCCCACTTGGTCTTCTGATCCCTGATAAATATCTTGTTGTAGTCCTTTTGGATCTTCTTGGAGAAAATTCTTACTCTCTTCTTTATCTCCATTTTTGCTTCCCTTTTCAATATATCTCTGACTTTATCCTTGATCGATTTTTCTCCGATGTATCTTTTCGCTATTAGAATATAATTATCTCTTAACTTATGGCTGTTACCATCTATTATCTTAATCTTTCTATACTTCCCAAGAAAAGGTATGGTTTCTCCCTCTTCGAAAACCCTTTCAGGCAATTTTTCGATGTAACTATCGTATTCTCTTTTTTTACTAAGAACCCAATCCAAGTTTTCATCCAAAAATCTTTCAGGATCCAAAAAACTTTTTTTAGGTATCACAACCCTTAAAACTCCAATACCAACATCTATACGGGCATTTTTAGCTTTTTCACTTTTCCTTATATCGTAATCAAGACAAAGACCCGGTCTCACAAATTTAGGCATACAAAATAAATGTTTTTATTCCACTGTTTAATATCCTGATGGTTTCTTTTAGAAGAGGAGGATTATTTGTAAGCGTCAATCTAAAATATTTTTTGCGATATACTCTGCAGGAGGTATGGTTTCGATGGATTCCAATTCTTTCCTAGTGAACCATCCTACATCAGAAATCTTATGGTCGCTCAAGTCTTTTTCTCCTCCTTCAAGATGGCATAGATAAACTGTGATCAGGACATGCACCCTCTTTTCTTCGTATTCAAGCATGTAGCTGAAGACATCTTTGAAAAGTTCAGGGTTCGAAACCTCGTAACCGGTCTCTTCATCAACCTCTCTAACAGCAGTTTCTTCGGGATCTTCCCCAAACTCTATTCTTCCACCGGGTAACTCCCATTTACCGTGAAGTTTTTCGTCACCTCTACTTTCTCTCCTAACAAGAAGCAATTCTTTTCCTTCTCCTTTCATCACCGCTCCACAAGAAACCATGAAACGTATTTCTTTTTTACATGCATCCTTCATTTTTTATACCTCAACCGTGTTTTTTCCCTGTATGGATGTGAAGTCCTTGCTCCGAATCAAACATTTCTCCACACTTTTCACATTCAAACTTTTCTCTCTCATGGACTTTCCCCACGGTTTTCTTTCAGCGATATTATCGATCTGTTGACCTATAAAGAAACAATATATTTAAAATGTTGTTATCAGTCAGCATTTTTGCTGTAGAACATTACTTCGGTATCACCTGATCTGATAGCTTCTTTAATACTTTTAACATTTTTTTCGCAGAGTAAAACCGTTTTCCAAGAAGAAACATCTTTCTTTGAATGCATATCAGAATTAGCTACATAGTTCAGTCCTTCCATACCTACATGAGAGAAATAATCGTCACGGTTACCGATTTCCCAAGCATCGAATAAATCCCTGAACTTTTCAAGACGATCCCAGAGGTAAGTATTTCCTTCATGTCTACTTGAAGTGGTTCCATTCACAGGGTGAGGGGCTATGGCAACACCTCCCTGTTTTTTAATGGCCTTGATTATGGGTTCCGCTTCCTGATTAGGATCTATGAACTCTGTAACGTCGAGACCCAGGATATGAAAACCCCTTGTATTGGCGGTAAACTCTATCCCAGGGATTACGAGCAGCCCATACTTCTCCATAGCTAATTCCTTGCATCTCTCTATCTCGTTGTAGTACTCATCAAGTTGTTCACGGATAAGACTTCTCCTGTACTTCTTATCAACATTTTTGTTTTTCAGACTGTCAGCGTCCAGAAAATGATCTGTTATCGCTATAACATCGAAACCTTCTTTTCCATATATATTTACTACTTCTTCTATACTGAGATCTCCATCACTGTTTTTTGTATGTATGTGGAGATCGCACAACAGTTTTTTTGACATACATATTTCTTTGAAAACACACCACTAAAACTGTTTTGGTTTAATCGGTCTGTTCTCTCAAATCATCTAACTTTTTCTCAAGTTTTTCTCTTATTACTTCGTTTAGGTCTCTGCTCAGACGGAAGTAATGGTTTACAGATAATACCCTGGTCTTGAAATCAGATATCTTTTTATTTTCTTTCACCCTTTGATTAAGCTCCATAGTTGCATCACGGTATAGATGTTTGAAAGTTGCTATCTTAGGCGATACATAGTTCTGATTAAATTCCAAAACAGCCTTTCTGGTCTTGTAAGCTATGTCCAAAGAATTAACTATGTCGACAAGGAAAACTCCGTAAACCATCCCAAGGAAGAAAACACCTACTGAAGAGATATTAAGATCGTTTAAGAGGTACTGGAAGTAAGGAAACAGGGAATACTTGAAAACTCCTGCAAGTATCAACCAGTAAACAAGGAATCTTAGACAGACATGTCCATGGATATTGAACTTTCTATCGGAGTAGTCCCATAGCCTTATACGAAAAAATCTCTGGAATAGGAAACCTGTTATGTATTCCATTACACCTATTGAAACTAAGAACAAAGCTGCACTTCCTAAAACTGTTAATTCATTGGAGTAAACTGTGAGTAAATAGGTGATAAATCCTCCGAAACCATATATCGGTAGATATGGTCCTTTGAGAAATCCTGGGTTTAAAAAGTGTCCGGTTTCCTGAGATCTGTATGTTAATTCGATTATCCATCCGAGAGCTGCAAAAATCAGGTAAGTGAGTAAAAGGTTTCCTATATCCATATCTAAGACACTTCACCTAATAAGAAGATTTAACCCGATGGTTAAAAAACTGATCGAATCCTTAGACATATCCTATAGCCTTTCTTCAACCCATTCAACTATATCATCCGATTCCATAACACCTGAAAAACCATCTTTCTTCTCTCCATCTATAAATAAGACGACATGAGGAATACTTCTAACTCCAAGATCTTCTGAGACTTCAGGCAACTCATCTATGTTGACCTTCACAAAATTAACGGAACTCATCTCTTTACCACACTTCTCAAATTTAGGTCCGAGTTTTTTGCATGGGAGACACCATTCAGCCCAAAAATCCACTACCACGGGGTTTTCTTCGGATTTTTTCAGGACCTTTTTTTCAAACTCTTCCTCATTCTTTATCTCTTCCATAAATATTCACCTCACAAAAACGGCAAAAAATACTGCAGGTAGTAGTAAGCCAAGAAAAACATGATTAGAGAGGCTGCAAGTGTAGTCCATGTAACCACATTTTCTTGGTCGAACCACATTTTTTTCGTTAAAACCGCTCCAAGGAAAATAACAAGTTCTATGAACATGTAAAAGAACAGGTACATCAAAATATAAGCCCCTGAAGCCATCGTAGTAACACCGGCGTCTGCCAGCACCCCTGTGAATACAAGTGGAAGACCTATCGAACACGGCAGTTCAACTATTACCATCACCAGTGCAAAAAGAATAATTATACCTGCTGTTGCAAACAAACCTGATTTAGGGTTTTTAAGGACTTGGGTGACTTTTCTTCTCACCTTTGAAACGTACTTGTTCCCTGTGGTCTCACACGTGGGTCCGTACTTGTAAAACTGCAAAAATTCCTTGAAAAAATAAATACCTGCTGTAAGTGCTACAAGACCTATAAATAATTCTAGAAGCCCTAGATAACCTATTATAGCGTTTATTAGGCCGTACCATGCGAATACTATGATTCCATAAACTGAGACTGTGGTCAGAATAAAGAGTCCTCCATAAAAAAGTATTTTCTTCCTTGAATCAAGTTTCAAAACGATGCCAAGTATCAATAACAAAGCTCCTATACTACAGACATTGAAACCATCTGCTGTACCTAGTACAGTGGCCAGCAAGGGTAAGGAAAATTTGGATATATCTGTTTCACCTATAAACGGAAGATTAACCATTCTTTCATCTCTATCACCTTCATCGACTTTACCCTTCACAACGTTTTCTATACCTCTCTGTATGGTTGAATCGAACCCTTGGAAGAACTCTCCACCCACAAAAGTCATGGGAACAGCTATCCTTTCGATAGTTACATTGTATTCTTCGGCAAGATCGTCAAGTTTTTGCATAGATTCTTCATCATAAATGTTGTGCTTGTAAACATCCAGTTCAGGATGGTCTTCAAAAAGGGTTTGGTGGAACTTTTCTTGATCAGTACATACAGGACAACCATCCATGTAAAAGTAGTGGTACTCTATTTTACTTTCTTCATCTGAAACATTGTTATTATCATCTCCGATTGTTTCTGTTCCACTTACAGCTCCAATAAGAAATACCGAGATCGCTAATATTACTAGAAGTGTTTTGATAATTCTTTTCATGTGTTCCACCAACAACTTATTATTTGAAACAGGTTAAAAAGATAGGTTTCATATCCTGAAACAGCAGGTTTAACACCGTTTCTAACAGTATTTTTTGTCCAATTTCACTAAATTAGTGTTACCGTTGGGAAGTTTTTCTATAATTCCTTTTTGTTCCATTTTTTTAAGAATCCTGCTGACCTTAACCTTTGAAAGCCCGGTCTTTTTGACAATCTTCGACTGCATGATTTCTTTTTCCCTGAAAAGTACCTCCATAACTTTTCTATCATTTTCTTCCATCAATTTAAGAATAGTACCTGTTTCTACATGGTCTTTCTCCTCATCTTTGAAAAGCACGAAAATAAGCATACCTGTGAAAAGTCCTAAAGAGCCCATGAAAGGTATGAAGAGGTATGGTGGTACAGCACATCCACAGTATACATCTTCCCCTATATTTAACTGGGTGTAAAGTGATGATAAAGAAACCGCTAGTACGAATAAAGATATCAGGACCATCCCAGCCACATACTTTTTCCTGCTTTTCATCACAAAAAGAATTGTTTTACAGGTTTTAAAATAATGTTTTTTTAAAAAGTATTTTTCAATTGATTTATTATAGACTCATCGATTTTTTCAGGGTCGA
>JALDAG010000056.1 GCA_022729255.1 Candidatus Nanohalarchaeota archaeon
GGTTTACTATTATACGGTCAGCTTCTTCCCATCGATCCAGGTTTTCGATCAAAGTTTCCTCCCAGTTATCAAACAACAAGTTCATGTTCTCAGTATCAGGATCCCAGCCATCAACAGTCTGAGCATGTAGAGAACCACCAAACCTTATGTCTTCATCCATGTCATCCATCTCCATGTGTCTTGCAGCAGAATCATCGATAAACAAATTCAAAAGAACCATTGTATCCAAACCGTGTTCTTCTGCCGCATCAATCTTAAAATCTATCTCTTCTTGAGTCAAACTAAATTTACTGAAAAAGATATTCTTCTCATCATCTATGCTTAGATAGTCAGTAAAAACCACAAAGTCAGTATCCATAGAATCCAGTCTGTTTATGGACGGCTCTACTTTCTTCCTTGGATCGATGCAAGTCGAGAAATCTTGACATACAGGCCAGAAGAAATCAGTTAAAGCAATTCCAAATTTAATTGAGTAATCATCGACTTCAACCGGTTCATCGAAATAATCTATACCGTCTTTTTCAGGGTCATAAAAACTATCAGGGTTCTGTGAATAAGGAAGCATCTCCATCGTTTTAACCCTAAAAGCTCCTCCTAGTCCCTCCCTGCTAAAATCTCTTTCAAAAAACTCTGGATTAGTACACCAAGGTGGTTGAGGCCCTGCCTCGATAGGAGGACACAATCCAAAAATCGCCATGAAAACCACTACCGAAAAAACCAGTAATGGAACAGCTAAAAAGAATAAAATTAATTTCTTCATGAATCTATATAGATAAGACCATATATAAACATATTATAAAAGAACTCTAAAAAAAAATTCTTCTAAAAAAAACTTTTAAACCATTAAACCTTGTAATCATCCCAGTCTATGTCTATGCTTTCATCAAGAAACAGAGCCATTATATCTATATATTTCTCATTTTCTATATCCTCTTCTTCAAGAACTATAAGGTGTGATTCGAACCATCTTGCCACTTCCCCAAAAGTTTTTCCTGTCCCAACCGTGATAGTCCTATCTCCATCAGTAGAATGAACGCATACATAGTTCTCAGCATCAAGTGTTAAATCATCGTGAATCAGCTGTTCGCAAACAATGTCGTCACTTCCACCTGTAAACTCTCTGCTCCTATACCCTATGTGGTGAGATACTAAACCGGATTCACCAACCGATGTAGCTGTAAGACCTGTTTCTGAAACAATCTTGAAACCACCTGCATCAGGCAAACATTCAGCATCAACATACCTGTATCCATCGGTGAAACCTCCTGTACACTGGAAACCATCAGGAACATCAAGTTCATAGCCCTGCATATCAATTACATCCCTGGTAAAGCCTTCTTTTAGTTCGGTTTCCGCACCAGAAAAACGAGAAATCAGGAAAAAAGATCCTAAGAACAGAAAAGCAATTATTAATCCAATACCTATCTTTTTGGAATCCATAAAATAAATTGTATTGATTAATATTAATAGATACCTTAAAATATTGAAATCGTGGATTTTTCTAGAAGTACAAGAACAAAAATGTTGTTCAAGGTTTTGAACCTTTTTTACTTAATCCCTACTACCCTGTTTAAATCTTGGTCAAAATTCGCAGCACCATAAAACATTCTAATCATACACCCGACATTAAGAGTAACTAGATAAAAAAATTTGAAACGACAAAAGAACCTTCAGAGTTCTTTGTCTGGATCTGGAGGTAGAAAAAAGAACCCGGTTAAACCATTCCTTTTTACAGTATTTTTCCTTTACAAACATCCTTATATATAAAATCTTTTATTTGGGTTTTTCCAACTTTTGAACATGAAGAAAATCTTTGTTTTGCTGCTTGGATTCATCACCTTTGGATTTTCCTTTGTCTCGGCTAACGTAGTTACATACACCCCGACTATTTCGCATTA
>JALDAG010000024.1 GCA_022729255.1 Candidatus Nanohalarchaeota archaeon
CCACAAAACTTGGTATGTTTTAGGTGATATTACATGGGTAAAAGAATAATATCTCAGAGAAGAGGAAAAGGAAGCAACACGTACAAAGCGAAGTCTCATAGATCAAAATCAAAAGCTGAAATGCCGCATAAAAAAGAAAAAGGTGTTGTTATCGATTTAGAGAATGATCCAGGGAGAACAGCTCCTATAGCAAAGGTTGAATTTGAAAGTGGAGGAGAAGAATACATATTAGCTCCTGAAGGCATATCGGTGGGAGACAAGATAGATCTTACAAGAGAAGCACCGCTTGAACCAGGTAACTGTCTTCCTATGAAAGAAATACCAGAAGGTGTTCCTATATACAACATAGAAATCACACCTGGCGATGGAGGAAGGATCGCAAGGTCTTCTGGAACATATGGTTTCATTGTAGCGCAAGAAAGAGACAAAGTACAGGTTTATCTACCTTCAAAGAATATCAAGGAGTTCAACAACAACTGTAAAGCAAATATTGGAAAGGTCGCAGGAGCGGGTAGAACCGACAAGAGGTTTGAAAAAGCTGGAATGAAGTATCACAAGATGAAAGGAAGAGGAAAGCTTTATCCAAGAGTTTCAGCTGTAGCTATGAACGCAGTGGATCATCCATTCGGTGGTTCAACTAGCCCTGGTAAACCAAAAACAGTTTCAAGGGATAGTCCTCCCGGTAAGAAAGTTGGAAGCATAGCTGCTTCAAAAACCGGAAAGAGAGGTAAATAATTTTTGATGTGATATAAATGGCACAAGATTTCAAATACAGGGGAAAAAGTTTGGAAGAACTAAAGGAGATGAGTCTTAAAGAATTCGCTGAACTTCTTCCCTCAAGCAAGAGGAGAAGTATTAAGAGAAAACTTACTGAAGACCAGAGAAAGATACTAGAAGACATAGAGAACAAGGATAATATAAGAACTCATGCTAGGGATATGATTGTTGTGCCAGCAATGGTCGGAAAAACATTTGCTGTCTACAACGGTCAGAAATTCATCGAGGTAGAGATCACAGAAGAAATGCTTGGTCATTATCTCGGAGAATTCACAAGAAACAGAAAGAAAGTAGAACACTCGGCTCCAGGACTAGGTGCTACCAGGAGCTCCAAGTACATACCTCTGAAGTGATAAAAAATGTCTGAAGAAAAGGAGATACGTGAAGCTAAGGCAAGGGGCGTTAACATAAACGCCTCTAGAAAACACTGTAAGGAGATAGGTGATTTTATCAGAGGAGACGATGTTCAGAAAGCAATTGGAAAACTTGAGAAAGTGATAGAAAAAGAGCTTCCGGTGCCTTACAACAAATACAACTCAGATCTTGCACACAAGAAAGGAAACATGACTGCGGGAAGATATCCTGTAAAAGCCTCTAAGGAAGTGTTGAAAGTTTTGAGAAATGCAAAAAACAATGCAGTTTACGAAGGACTTTCAGAAGAAAATCTTTTCATCTCAGAGTATTACGCTAATCAAGGAAACAGATATTTGACCCCGAAAAGAAACAGAGGTAGAAAAACAAAATCATCACATGTCACTATCAAGGTGAGGGAAAGATAATATGATCGAAAAGGAGTTTGTAAAACAGAACATAAACAAGGTTAAACTGGAAGAGTATCTTGATAAAGAGCTTGAGAGAGCGAATTATAGCCATATAGATTTTACCAAGACATCAACATCTACAAACATAATACTGTATTCCGAAAAACCCGGTCTAATAATAGGTAGGGGCGGACATAGAATCAAGGAATTGATCCAGAAATTGAAGGATGATTTCGGAATAGAAAACCCTCAGGTAGAAGCTAAAGAAGTAGAAGAACCTGACCTTGATGCACAGGTAGTTGCTAAGAACGTATCCGGATGGCTTGAAAAAGGAGGACATCCAAAAAGAGTTGGAAATACTTATGTAAGAAGAGTAATGGAAGCAGGAGCAGCAGGTGTACAGATAGAAATTTCAGGTAAACTTGGAGGTAGCCGTGGAAGAAACGCTAAGTTTTCAAGGGGTTACGTCAAGATGTGTGGAGAGACAGCTCTCAGAAACATAGACTATGCTTACAGAAAAGCTATAACTAAACCGGGTGCTCTGGGTGTAAAGGTAAGGATAATGAAGGAGATACCTCCTTACATGAAAAGACAACACATCGAGAAGGAGGAAAAACCTGAAGAAGTTAAAGAAGAAAAGACAGAGAAAAAAGAAAAAACCAAACCGGAGAAAAAAGAAGAGAAGGTAGAAGAAAAGAAGGAAACAGGGAAGAAAAAAGAAGAGACATCTTTAGATTACAGTGAACTTGTAAAACAGAACATCTCCGAGATAAAAGATGAAGTAAAAGGAAAAGATGTGGATTTCGAAGCTTTGCTAGAAGCTGAGAAACAAAACAAAGACAGGAAAACCCTTAAAAAATGGCTTGAAAACCAGATGAGTTGATATAAAATGGTTATACTAAGAGCTGATGAGATAAGAAATCTTGACCGATCTGAGATAGATGAAAAGGTCAACGATTTGAAACTTGAACTTGCGAAAGAAAGAGGTAAGATAGCTGTCGGAGGTTTCCCTGAAAATCCTGGGAGACTGAAGGAGATCAGACGAACTTTAGCAAGAATTAAAACTATTCGACACGAAAAGGAGGAACAATGACTGAAACTTGTCCAAAGTGCGGACTTCCTGATGACATATGTGTTTGTAAAACTATTGCTAGAGAAGAACAAAAGATTGAGATAAGGACCTCTACAAGAAGGTTTGGAAAGATTGTCACCGTTGTTGATGGTCTTGATGACCAAGATGTAGACATATCCGATCTTGAATCCACGCTCAAATCAAAGATGGCCTGTGGAGGTACCTCAAAGGATGGTACCATAGAACTTCAGGGCGATCACATGAGAAGGATTAAAGACGTACTCGTGGATCTTGGTTTCGATGAGGATCTTATCGAGGTTAAGAATTGATGGTCAGAAAACCTGAAAACCTTCCAAGACACGAACTGATAGGTCTCGATGTCAGCATACCAAAATCTGCTGACAAAAATTTTGAGGGTCTAAAAGGTAGATTGGTTGATGAAACCAAAAAGACCTTCACGGTTTTGACCGAAGAAGGTACAAAGATGGTACCTAAAAAGACCAATGAATTCGTTTTCGAACTTGAAAACACAAAAGTGAAGGTTGATGGTCGACTGTTGGTTGGAAGACCTGAGGAAAGGGTCGGAAAAAAGCTTCCAGGAAAGTGGAGCTATATCAGATAGGTTTAAAAAAGTGGAAATCATGTTAAAAAAGGTGGTTAAATGTCGGAAACAAGAGACATAGGAATCGAAGTAGAAAATCCGGAAGAAGTATGTGATGATGACAATTGTCCCTTTCACGGAACCCTTCCTGTTAGAGGCAGGGCTTTTGAGGGAGAGGTCATCTCTGATAAAAATGATAAGACAGTGACTGTTCAATGGTCTTATTCACATAAACTTCCTAAATATGAACGGTATGAAAGAAGGAACACAAAGGTTACAGCCCATAACCCTGAATGCATTGACGCAAAGATGGGTGATACGGTGAAGTTAGCTGAATGCCGTCCATTATCCAAAACTAAAAGCTTTGTAGTAGTAGAAAAAGTCTTGAGTGATTAAAATGAAAGCAGTATCTTCGAATATACCAAAAACACTTGAAGTAGGTTCAGAACTTATATGTGCTGATAACACAGGCGCCAGGATACTTGAGATTGTAGGTATCAAAGGTGGAAAGTCCTCCAAACCTGGAAGGGCAAGTTGTGGAGTTGGTGATCATGTAAGGGTCAGGATAAAAAAAGGAGAACACGAGATGAAAGGAGAGATATATGATGCTGTCATTATAAGACAGAGAAAAGAAATAAATAGAGTTTCCGGTATGCACACAAGGTTTGAAGATAATGCAGCAGTGCTTATAGAACCTACAACAGAGATGCCTAAGGGCAACAGGATCAAAGGAGTCTGTGCTCGTGAGGCAGTTGAAAGATATCAGTCAGTAGGAAAAATTGCTTCAATGGTGGTATAAATGACTCAAAAATGGAAAAAAAGCTGGAAAAGTTCAAAGAAACCTTCGAAACAGAGAAAATACAGATTAAATGCTCCTTACCACCTTAGAAAGAAGTTTTTATCAGTATCATTGTCGGATAATCTCAAGGAAAAAATGGGTACAAGTTCGATTCCTGTTAGAACAGGAGATAAAGCAGAGATAATGAGAGGAGACTACGAAGGATTGTCAGGAACTGTTGACAGGGTTGATTATACTAATTACAAGGTTTACCTTAGCAATATTGAAAGGGAAAGGGTAGATGGTACGGAAACAAAAGTGGCTTTTGACCCTTCAAATTTAAGGCTTGTCAAACTTGAACTTGAGGATAATAAAAGAATAGAGAAATATGAACTATCCGAAAAAGAAAAAGAAGCTATCAAGATAAAAGAGAAGGAAGAAACCGATTCAAAGGAGGAGTCTTCGGATGGAAAAGTCGAAGATGATGAGGAATCTGAACAAGATAGTGAAGAAGAAGAGGATGAAAAAACTGATTCAAAAAAAGAGGAAGGTGATAAATGATGACACACCAGAAAAGACTTTCAGCACCTAAGCATTACCCGCTTGAAAGAAAGAACGGTAAATACGTCGTAGCAGGAAAAGGTCCACACAGTAAAAACAACGGTGTACCTATCTCAGTTTTGCTTAGAGATGTATTGGGTTATGCTGAAACTGCTGCAGAGGTCAAAAAAATATTAGAGGAAAAAAATGTTTCGGTAAACGGAAAGTTTGTGGATGATCCAGGCCACATGATTGGTTTCATGGATAACATCGTTATCGATAAGGTTGATAAGAACTACAGGGTTCTTGTTGATAAGAACGGCCTTGTTTTTAAAGAGGTAGAAGATGTTAACAAGAGGATATACCATGTAAGGGACAAGACCACTCTAAAAGGTGGTAAAATACAGTTGAACCTTGACGCCGGTGAAAACTTTTTACCGGAGGAAGATGGTTTCAAAACCGGTTCATCTATCATCATAGACATTGAAAAAGAAGAGATTGTTAAAGACATAGGTTTTGAAGAGGGTAACTTGGTGTTTATCACAGGAGGATCTCATATCGGAGAGATAGCTACCCTGAAAGAAAAGATACAACTACCGGGTTCACAGGATAACAAAGTGATACTGGAGAAAGAAGATGGCTCGGAGTTCGAAACGGTAGAGAAGTATGTATTTATGGTCGGAGAATCTAAACCTGAGGTGGAAATATGACTAACCCAATGAGAGAGATAAAAATTGAGAAGGTAACTCTCAACATAGGTATAGGGGAGGTTGGAACAGGTGTGGAAAAAGCTGTTACCCTTCTCGAAAGATTAACCGATTCAGATGCAATAAGAACAAAGTCTAAAGACAGTGCAAAAGGATTTGGGCTTAGAGAAGGTTTAGAGATCGGTGCAAAGACTACTTTGAGGGGTGAAAAAGCTAAAGAAATACTTCCACAGCTTTTCAATGGTATGGACTACGACCTCTCGATAGATAATTTTGACTCAACAGGCAATTTTTCGTTCAGCGTCGAGGAATACATCAACATACCTGGAGTGGATTATGATCCTGATATAGGTATGCAGGGTTTCGACGTAGCAGTAACCCTTGAAAGACCTGGTTTCAGGATAAAAAGGAGACAGGAAAACAAAAAAGATATTGGAAAGAACCACAAGATAACTCCTGAGGAGGCAGCAGAGTTTGTTCAGGAAGAATTCGATGTAGAGGTCAAAGGTGTTTGATTATGAGTTATGAAGGAGTTTTAAACCAGATAAAAAGTAACAAGAACAAGGTAAAAAGGTTCAAGAAGAACAATAAACCTAAAGACAGGGATTTCGGTAAATCCAAAAGGAAGTGTAGAAGGTGTGGTAGGCGTGGAAGAGGAATCATCAGAAAATACGATCTTTATTACTGTAGACAGTGCTTCCGTGAAATAGCGGACAAACTAGGATTTAAAAAATTGAGTTGATACTAATAAGGAGTGGATAATAAATGAGACAAGATATTTTGGCTGACACTTTCGCAGCGATAGACAATGCAAGAGAAGTAGGTAAAAAAGAAGTCGTTATAAAACCTGCTTCGGAGTTAGTGAAAAACGTTTTGATAGTCCTACAACAGAAAGGCTATATCGGTCTTTTTGAACACGTTGAGGACAGGAGAGGAGGAAAGTTTAAGGTTGAAATAGGTAATATGATGAACAAGGCCAGCGTTATCAAACCAAGGTTTTCGGTCAATAAGAACGACTTCCAGAAATATGAGAAAAGGTTTTTACCCGCAAGAGGTTTCGGAGATCTTATAGTGACCACTCCAAAAGGAGTGATGTCCCACAAAGAAGCGATGGAAGAAGGAGTGGGCGGAAAACTACTGGGATATGTTTACTAAGGTGAAAATATGGAAGAAACTATAGAGATACCTGAAGGATTTAAAGTAGAGATGGATGGAATGGATCTTAGCTTGACTAAAGACGATGATTCATTGAAGAAGAGGTTCAACTCTCCACTTGTCGATATAGATGTTACCGATGAAAGTGTTGTATTAACAACTAATGGAGAGGACAGGAAATCAAAAGCGATGATTGGAACATACAGATCCCACATAAAAAACATGATACAAGGCCTTCAGGAAGGATATACTTACAAGCTGCAGACCGTGTATGCTCACTTCCCTATGAACGTAAAGGTTTCAGGTAACAAGGTCATAATTCAGAACTTTATAGGTGAAAGATCTTCAAGAGAGATAAAAATAATGGACGGTGTCTCGGTATCTGTTAACGATGACGAAGTCACTGTCACAGGAAATGACAAGGAAAAAGTTTCACAGACCGCAGCGATGATAGAACAGAAATGTAAGAAAGGGAAAAGAGATCCAAGAGTGTTCCAGGATGGAATATACCTTACAAAAGGAGGTGGAGAAGCATGAGTTCAGAAGAAATTAATGATAAGAAGAGACTTATGAGGCTGAAGAAGAAGAAAAAGTTTGACAGACAGAACTCCCACAAACATGGGAGGGTACCGACTTCGTGGAGAAGAGCAAGAGGAAGACACAGCAATGTCAGACTGAAAAAAAAGTATGCTAAAGACTCTCCTAATCCGGGTTACGGCACCCCTAAAAAGGTGAGGGGTCTTCACCCATCAGGTCTTACAGATAACCTGGTACATAGACCTGCTGATCTAGAAGAACTTGATCCTGAGGTAGACGGTGTCAGGATAGCTTCTGGTGTAGGTGGAAGGAAGAAACAACAAGTAGTTGAAACCGCAGAGGAGAAAGGATTCCATGTGTTCAATGCTAAACTTTTGGAAAAAGACGATTCGTCCGAAGAGGAACCTGAAGAAAAGTGATTTTTATGGTAGGATCTTCCTTTTTTAGGCCTATGACAGGAAAATGTCCTAATTGTGGAACGTTTGGAGAGGACAAAGACGATATAGAGGTCGGAGATGGTAAGATTTGTCCGACTTGCGATACGATTTTCAACAAGTACATGGTACTGGACGAAGGAAAGGAGATGAAATTTAGAAATAATTGACGAGGTTTAATCAAAATGAATTTAAGATCACAGAGAAGAATGGCGGCTGAAGTATTGGATGTAGGAAAAAGCCGTGTATGGATAGATCCAGAAAGAGTGGAAGATGTTTCAGAAGCTATAACAAAACAAGATATTAGGAATCTTGTTGAATCAGGAGTAATCAAGAAGAAAGCTAAGAAGGGTACAAGTAAGGGAAGAGCCCGTAAAAACAAGGCACAGAGGAAAAAAGGTAGGAAAAAGGGACACGGAAAGAGAAAAGGTAGCAAAGGAGCACGTAAAAAATCAAAGGATCACTGGAAAGAAAAGATCAGGGCTTTGAGAAAGGATCTTAGAGAGAAAAGAGATTCGGGAGAGATCTCAAGAAGCGACTACAGAAAGCTCTACAGGAAGGCAAAAGGAGGATTTTTCAGGAACAAAAAACACATGAATCTTTATATAAATAAGAACTTGAAAGGTGATTGAAATGGCAGATGGACCAGGATATGAGGTTGCTCATAGAAGAAGAAGAGAACAGAAGACAGACTATAAGAAAAGGATCGAACTTGTTAAATCAGGTAGATTAAGAGCAGTTATTAGAAAAAGCAACAAACACATGCTAGTTCAGTTTGTTAGTTATGAAAAAGAGGGAGATGAGATAATTTGTTCTGCCAAGTCCTCAGAACTTGAGGATTTGGGCTGGGAACACCACACTGGCAACCTACCAGCAGCTTATTTGACCGGACTTCTTGCAGGGAAAAGAGCATTGGACGAAGGTTTTGATCAAGCTGTAGTGGATCTTGGTCTACAGATAAAAAATCCGGGTACTAGAGTTTACGCAGCTATAAAAGGTATCTCGGAATCCGGTGTTGATTTAAATGCTGATAGTTCGGCTTTTCCAGCTGATCAAAGGATCAAAGGTCAGCACATCGAAGACTTCAAAGAAAACGGTATCGTATCAAACTTCGAGAAAATCAAAAAAAGTATTTTAAGTGATTAAAATGGATAGAGAAGATTCAAAACCCTGGAAACCTAAGACAAAGCTTGGAAGGATGGTTAAAAAGGGCGAAATAGATAATATACATGATGCTTTAAACCACAGACTTGCCCTCAGGGAACCTGAAATTGTTGATAAGCTGGTACCTAACCTAGAGGATGACGTTATACTTATAGGTGGAACACCCGGAAAGGGTGGAGGTAAGAGAAGGATTGTTTCCAAGAGAACGGTAAGGATGCATAAATCAGGTAGAAGATTCAAGACCAAAGCCATGGTTGTTACTGGAAACGGCAATGGAATAGTAGGTCTTGGAGAAGGATACGCAAGAGATACAAGAAATGCTATTCAGAAAGCTAAGCAAGCCTCAAAACTTAACATAATGGAGCTAAGAAGAGGAAATGGTTCCTGGGAGGACAGAGGAACAGAACCTACAACCATTCCTTTCAAATCAAAAGGTAAATCAGGTTCTGTAGAAGTTGAAATGATGCCTGCACCTAAAGGAACAGGTCTGGCGGCTTCCGCCGACGTTAAAAAACTGTTGAGCCTTGGAGGTATAGAGGACCTTTGGGTAAAGTCAAGAGGAAGCACTAGAACAAGAGAAAATATAATTAAAGCAACTTTCCAGGCTTTCAAAAACATGAACAATATGAAAGTGACTTCTGAAATAAAGGAGGACACAGGTCTTGTAGTTGGAGTGATATAGATGTATGCAGCGATAAGAGTAAGGGGTTTACCTGACAGAAGCAGGAAGATAGAGAACACTCTCAAACACATGGGTCTGAACCAGAGGAACTCACTTGTTTTTCTGCCTGAGACCGAGACCTTTGAGGGTATGTTGGACAAAACTAAAGATATCGTTACTTATGGTGCTGTTTCACAGGAGTTTCTTGAAGAATTCCTGGAGGATAGGATAGATATCGAATCCGTTTATGAATCTATCGGAGAGGATTCTTTTGAAGATCTTGTTGATAAGATCGATGAAGGAGAGATAAGTTTATCTGAAGCCGTTGGAGAAGGCTTTGTCAATACTTTCGATATGAACTCTCCAAAAAAAGGTTTCAAAAATACTAAGAGGCAGTTCAAACAGTCTGGTTCTCTTGGTTTCAGAGAGAATCACAGGATCGAGAAACTTATAAGAAGGATGTAGGTGTAACAAATGGGAAACAAAAAAAGAGGCAGTGGAACACATGGTCATGGTTCTTCAAAAAAGAACAGAGGAGCCGGGAACCGTGGTGGAAGAGGAAATGCTGGTAGAGGAAAAAAAGCGAAACACAAAAAGTTCTCAGGTTTGAAGGATAAAGTTCTTGGAGAGAGCGGTTTCAACAGACCTAAGAAACTTCAGAAAGATGTTAACAGTATCAACTTAAAGGAGATAGATCAAAAGATTGATGTGTTCGTAGAGAAAGGATTCGCAGAGAAAAAGAAAGGAAAATACGTTTTCGATGCTGAAAAAGCTGGTTTTGAAAAGATTCTTGGAAGCGGAAAACTGTTCAACGATATAGACATTAAGGCTGAAAGTTTTTCAGAGACCGCCGAAGAAAAGATTGAAGAAAGTGGAAACAAGGCTATCAAACTAGATGGTTAGGTTTTAGCAATATGTCGCTCATATTAACTTTAGGAAAATACCTTCCTTCAGTCAGGAAGCCGGAGAAGAACGTTAAGTTCAAGAAAAGGCTTATATGGACAGGTTTAATTCTTCTGCTTTACTTTGTGATGAGCGAGACATATGTTGTGGGTGGAATACCCGAACAGATGGATCAGTTCCAGGCACTTCAGACCATAATGGGTTCTGAGATAGGTACTCTAGTCACTTTAGGTATCGGTCCTATCGTTACTGCTTCGATTATTTTGCAGTTGCTGGTCGGTTCTGAGATAATTCCATGGGACCTTAATAGTTCCATAGGTAAACAAAAATTTCAGTACACTCAGAAGATTCTTGCATACACTTTTGGTTTCGTTCAGGCATTTGCATTTGTGGCCATGGGAGCTATCCAACCTATGGAAGGTTTTTTCGCTCTTGTTGTAGCTCAATTAACATTAGGAGCATGGTTGATTGTACTGATGGATGAAGTTGTTTCCAAGTGGGGTTTTCATTCAGGTGTTTCACTGTTCATTCTTGCAGGTGTGTCAAAGACTATAGTTGTAAGACTTCTTTCACCATTAACAGGAGCCGGTGAAATATGGTTCATGGTCGGAGAACAACCAGCTGGTGCTTTACTTCAGTTCATGACCGGTACTTTTACAGCTGCAACTGTTTCCGGACTAATCTTTACTCTGATAGTTTTTATGATTGCGGCGTTCGCCAGTAACATGCGTGTTGAGATCCCATTGACTTTTGGAAACGTCAGAGGTTTCGGAAGGAAATGGCCTCTTAAATTCCTTTATACCAGTGTTATGCCCGTGATTTTTGTTTCAGCAATTGTTTCTAATCTTAGGCTTTGGGTTTCCGTGTTAACAAACCGGGGTCTTCAATTATCATTCAACCTGCCATTCATGGATGATCCGTTCTACATTTTCGGACAGTTCACAGCTGAAGCCGGAGCACTTCCTAACTCTTTAATATACTATTTTTCAGCTCCTACAAATCTTCCACAAGCTATCTGGAACTCCATAACAACAGGTACCTTACAACTATCAATCCCTGAAATCATACAGGTTTTCACATACACAGGATTCTATGTTGTCGCGGCAGCAGTTTTCTCAGTTTTCTGGATGAGGACTTCAAGCCAAGATCCTTCAAGTGTCGCGGACCAAATAATGAATATAGGTATGAAAGTACCTGGTTTCAGGAAGGACAAGAGAGTCATCGTAAAAATATTGAACAGATATATCCCGGCATTGGCTGTACTGGGAGGAGCATTCATCGGTTTCCTTGCAGCTCTAGCTGATTTCACCAATGCTTTCGGAACTGGTACCGGTATATTATTAGCGGTTTTCATATCCTTCCAGTTCTACGAAGAAATCGTGAAGAAACACATGGAGGACATGCATCCAGCTCTCAGAAATCTTATGGGTAACTTCTGAGATCTAAAAATGGAAGTCTAAAAAACACATTATTTAAAACTGTTAAAACAATTATTGACAGAGGTTTCAACTTATGCATCACGGACCACTAGGTTTTTTTGTTGATGTCTTAGAACCGGTCTTCCCGGTTTATGACAGAATTTTCGGTGTATTCTTCAACTTTTTCGGTCCCAGAACAGCATCGATTCTTTCAGTAATGCTTGTAGCAGCTACAGTAGCCCTTATAATCTCTTCTTTCTATCTGTTGTTGGTAGACAGGGATGAATACAACAGGATCAGGAAAAAACAAAAAGAACTACAGGAAAAGGTCAAGAAAGCTCAAGAAGATGAGGACATGGAAAAGGCTAACATGTACATGAAGGAATCTTTTTCGATGCAGAAAGAATTCATGAAGACATCTTTTAAACCTATGATAGCTTCGATGCTAGTATTTTTCGTTATTGTTCCATGGGTATTAACTAGTTTTTCCCCTGTTGTTGAACTTGAAGAGGTTGACAACGGAGAGTTTGTTGGTCAATTGGAAGTGAAGGGTTTTGATGGATCAATAGGAGAAGTATCTGTTATTCAAGAGGATGAAGAATTCACTATTTTCTTTGAAGGAGAGGAAAAACAGTTAGGCGATTTCATACAACATGAAGGTAATGAGTGGATAGTTAAAGAGTTCGATTCAGAAAACTCCATTAGGATAATGTTTTCCTACAGGTTCATACCGTTGCCTTTCAGCCTTCCCCTTGTAGGGAATACTTTTGAATGGTTGGGAACGTTCATCCTTTTCCAGCTTCCTTTCACCATAGTTTTCAGGAAGATGATGGGAATTCACTGATTCATTGTAGTCTTTTTTCGATTTCTTTTTAACTTTTGCACACTATCGTCTATATGAAATGCTCCCAGCAGAAAAAAACTTTTCAAAGGGATGGCTTGTTAGAGAAGAAGCCGAGACTGACTGGAATTACGGTGAGAGACCTGAACAAAGAAATGTGGAAGAAAAGCTTTCCAACGGGGTTGTTATCATCGATAAACCTTCTGGTATTAAGAGCCACAAATTATCGGTAAACATAAAGAAAAGTTTGAAAAGATCTAAAGCCGGTCATTCAGGCACACTTGACCCTGATGTTACAGGTGTTTTACCTGTAGGTCTAGACAATGCTACAAAAGTATTACAAGCATTGAAAAACGCTGGGAAGAAATACGTTGGAACTATGAGACTTTCAAAAGAGTTCTCAACTGATGAGATTGAGGAAGTTGCCGAGACCTTTTTAGGAACGGTGAAACAGGTACCTCCGGAGATTTCGGCCGTAAAAAGGGAGGAAAGAGAAAGGGAAGTATACGGTATCGAAATACTAGATGTTTCTGGAAAGGAAGTTGAGTTCATGATTGAATGCGAAAAGGGTTTTTATGTAAGGGTTTTCTGTGAACAGTTCGGAGAAAGGATTGGTGCGAAGGGACGGCTCGAACAACTAAGACGTACCAAGGTAGGATTGTTCACTGAAAAAGACTGCTTCAAAACAGAGGAAGTCGAGAAACAATTCCGGTTATATTCAGATGGAAAAGAAAATGATTTGAACCGTATTATATTGCCTGTGGAGGCGGGTGTGAAGCATCTAAAAAAGGTATTGTTAAAGGATACCGCTGTAGCCCCTGTTTGTCACGGAGCCTCATTAGGTTCGATGGGGATCTCAAAACTACAGGAAGGTATTGAGCCCGGGGAACTTGTAGCTCTTCTTACATTAAAGGGAGAGCTGGTAGCTGTTGGTAACTCCTTGATGACTTCTGAAAAGATGGTTGAGGTAAAAGATACCGCTGTTGAACTAAAAAGGGTTTTCATGGACAAGGATGTATATCCCAAGAAATGGTAACCTAAATCTTTCAACCAAATTTTTTAATGACTGTTTTGGCAGTTAATCCTAACAAAAATGGATAAACAAAAAACAGGAAACCTATTGATGCGATAGAATTATTAACAAAAGCGTTTCTCAAGCCTTCAGAACCTATCTGTTCCACAAACAAGAACCATGTAACCAAACCGAAAAAATTTGTTAACATGTTCAAAACAATTGCGACAAGAAGAACTGAATACCCTGTAACAATAACTTCTTTTATTTCCATGAAAAAAAGTCATCTACAAATTATTTATAAATGATTTTTTCAGAGAGATTTTTCAGGTCTTTTTTTGTAATTTAGGTTCAAAAAGCTTTTTTCTATTTAAAACAGTTTTTAACTGATTTCTCGACCGTGATAGTTTTTAAAATTTGTATGACAAGAATGTATTGGAGGTCAATTTCAAAGACTTTTGCCTGGATAGCGAAGTCTGGTCCAACGCGCCGGTCTTGAGAACCGGTGGGCTTATCGCCCTCGCAGGTTCAAATCCTGCTCCAGGCGTCAATATTATAAATCAACATATTCTCAGATATCTTAATCATTAAATTTTTTTTCAGTTTTAATCAGTATCAATATTATATCTAAAAATTAGATCCGACATTTTTCAAAAAATTTATAATTCCTAAAAAATAATTTATTATTATATGGTAATTAAAAATGTGTTAGATGATGATGGGTTTTTATCCAAAGCATTCAGGTATACAGCAGGAGCATTTTTAGGAGTTGGATTAACTGTTTCCATACTAACAGGATGTACCTCGGAGACAAGTGAAATTCAGTACTTGAACTCTGAGAAAGAGTTAGAGTACTCTCAAAAAATCGAATCCGAAGACATAAAAAAGTCTTTTGGAGCGATAAACTCGCTACTTGAATATGGTGTTACAGAAGATCCTTCTTACGAAGAAGCGGAAACCAGGGTTGTAAATTATCTTTCAAACCTTGAAGAAGAGACAGAAATGGAATTCAATAAGGTTATAAGCAGAGGTTTTAGCGAATTTAGGAAATTTAAAGGAGCTGAAGAAGCAGTAGATTATATGTCATTCAACAAAGTTTATCAAGAAATCCATGAATATA
>JALDAG010000004.1 GCA_022729255.1 Candidatus Nanohalarchaeota archaeon
ACCGATTTCTTTTTGATACTCTTCTTCGCAACAATCGGTCTGCAGCTGGATGCCTCGAACTTGTTCGTCTACTGGAGAGAGGCTCTAATCGCTTCAGGTGTTTTGATGGTGGGTAACTTTATCATCATGTTTTATCTCATAGATAGAGAGAAATTCACACCTAAAACCAGTTTTCTGGGAAGTATAAATATGACACAGGTCAGCGAATTTTCTTTAGTGGTCGGAGGAATAGCAGTTGTAAGAGGCTATGTTGGAGAATCCATACTTGGGTATCTTAGCATCATGGCTCTGCTGACCATGTCGTTATCAACATATCTGATATATTACAACCAGCAGATATACCACAAGTTCGAAAAGTTTTTGGAAAAGTTCGATTCTGATGATAAGAGCGATGTGGATACGGATTATTTCAACAACCATGCTTTGATAGTTGGCTACAACGAGATGACAGAAAAGATAATTCCAGTTATCGAGGACTACTTCGATCAGATAGTGGTGGTGGATAGGAACCATCTAAATCTTAAAAAATTAAAGGAGAAGAACGTCAAGCATATCTTCGGAGACTTCAATCACGAAAAAATACGCTCCTCTGTAGCTCCCAACCGTGCTTCATTGATAGTAAGTTTTTCAGATGACGAGCTTGTGAACACGAAAATTGTGGAAACCTGTAGAGAAGATGCTATAGTATTCCTTAAATCTAGGGACAAAAAAGAGGAACAACAGCTTTACAACATGGGAGCCACCTATATAATAAGAGAAGTCGTTTTAGCAGCTGAAAAAGTTGAAGAGTACCTCGAAGATTATTTGAATGACCGAGATAATTTCATAAAGAAAACTCAGATAGATAAAGAGTCCTTGAGATGGAGTGGTAGAGTTGATTGAAGTAATAAATAATCTTACATTGATATTCATAATCTCTTCAATAACCCTTCTACTATTCGACAGGATAGATCATCCGAGCATCCCTTCATACATACTTGCAGGAATAATAGTTGGTCCTTTAGGCCAATTCATCACAGGCAAGTCTTTGATATCACAGGAAAACATACTTGTATTGGCTCAGATAGGTATCGCTTTTCTTGTATTCATACTTGGAACCGACATGGAGACAAGCAATCTACAGAAGTATGTCAAGGGCAATATATCCTTAACGATCTTCAAAACAAGTTTGATCGGAATCCCTGTCTTCTTGATTTCTTACCTGTTCTTTTTTGACTTGTTTAACTCCATCTACATCACTTTGGCAGCCACTCTCAGCTCATCTCTAATAAGCATAGAACTTTTAGACAGCAAAGTAAGAAATATTATACACCACAGACTCACATACTCCATCAATTTTATCCAAGATCTCCTCGCAATTTCCGTATTTATCATAATTGCTTCTGATCCTGTTTCATTACCTATAGTTGGTATGAACCTTGTTATAGGAGTTGCGATCATGCTGATCGCACTTACAATAAAAAAACTGATTCCTCTGTTGATAGAGCACATGGGAAAAACAAGAGAAATGTACATTTTGATCAGTGCTTCAATTCTTTTGGTTTTCAGCGCATTATCAGAGATTTTAGGGCTCACCATAGTTGTCGGAGCGTTTGCAGCAGGATTAGCTCTCTCTAAAAAACCTTATAATCAAGAAGTGGTGCAGACCATAGGTTCGTTAAAAGATTTTTTCTCAGCTATATTCTTCGTATCATTAGGCGCTCTAGTAGTGCTTCCGAACAAGAACGTTCTGATACTATCTTTGATATTAACAGCTGTAATAGTTTTTGTAAAGCCTTTGATTGGTGCTTACCTGTTACAGAGAAATTTCGACAAGAGAACTTCCTATATGACTTCCCTTAACCTTGATCAGGTAAGCGAATACGTTTTGATAATAGCTATACAGGCATTCATAGCGAATACAATACTACCTGACGTATTTCAGGCGATCATACTAACAGCGACAATCACCATGATAACCTCTTCATATACCAGCCGACACTCAGAAAAAATATATGATTTTATGAAAGAACACAAGTGGTTGAAAGTTACTGAAAAAGACTTTGTAGATAAGAATTTTAACGAAGAAATATCTGATCACTTCATAATAGGCGGATATGATATACAGGGTAAAGAGATATCGGATATGTTGAGAAAACAGGGTCAAAAAGTGATAGTTATAGATAACAATCCCGAAAAGATAAATGATGCTCAATCAAACGGTTTGAATTATATATACGGTGATATGATGGTGGAAGACGTATGGGAAAATGCTTATTTCAGAGACGCTAAGATGATAATATCCACTGTACCGCTTGAAAAAATCTCTGATAATGTCTTGGACCTAAAAACTGACGCTGATAAAATTATCCGTGCAAAGAACATGAAACAAGTCAGGAAATATATAGAAAAATGTATATATGTGATTTATCCCCACTTTCTAGCCACTAAAAAACTTATAGAACATCTTAGAGGTTCGCTTGAAAGTGAGGATTACAGGAAGAGACTTAGAGATATTACCCGGAGAGAGATAAGTTAAAAACCGGTTTATATGTGGAAACTATTAAATTCAGCTTAACCAAAATTAAAACATGAGGAAAGTATTGCTCGTACTGCTGTGTCTTTCATTTTTGTCTATTGGAGTTACAAGCCTTGATTTTCCGATAATGGATGAATGCGATGGTGAATATTCAGAAGAGTTGTTTTCGATTTCTAACAGATCAAATGCCCATGCTGCAGAACCTGATGTGTTTAAAGATTATGAATCTGCACATAACAGAGAAGGCAAAGTTGTTTGTGCTCCTTCAGAACTTAATACCAATATCGATGATGAATGTGAGGAATTAAAAAACCCTATATTTTCTTTCTATGATCCTGGAACAGGAGAATCGCATTTATCACCTGAAGGAGAGAAAAACGAATATGTTTTATGTACAAGAGAACTATCTACAAGCGTTAGAAGGAGTTGTCCCGGAGGTTCAGAGCCCATAATTTCGATATACGATCCTATCGAAAACCACGTTGCGGAGCCAGGATATTATGAATGGCAGGTATGTGGCCAACTCTTTAAAAATGCTTCTCTTGCCTATAATTTCACTATGGAAGGCAACACAGATTTCATCCAAGACGGAAAAATAATATCTGACGAGGAAACGGTTAATAAATCCTCTACAACTGAAGAAGACAGTTATCCTCTTTACTCTGTGATTCAGAACAGCTCATTGATATCAGGGGTTGTTGGTTCAAGTACACATCCACAAAAAACTTCTATTCAGAATATAAATGATATTGCTACAATAACACATTCTTATGACGAATCACATAATTTAAGATGGTTCATACCATTCACAACAGGAACTTATTTCGATATAGAAGACAGATTATCCCTAATAGCTAATAACAATTTTATAACTCAGTTCAACCCGAACTTCGCATTTTTCCTTGCAGAAGAGATACTGGTACGTATAACGCTTGACATTGTAGATGCAGACATAGTTAACGATTTGAAACTAAGTTCAGGTGTTCACAACCTTGTCATAGAAAACGTTGGAGAAGAAGATGGGATGCCACAGGTGAATATAAGTGTCGCAGAAGAGTAAAGGTGTTTCAACACTTATATCCTCGACATTGTTAATAGCTCTAGCTGCTGGAGCGGTAACATCTACATTCATGTTTATATCTCCACTTGCTGATTCTCTGAGAGAGACCAGAACATTACAAACTATGTTAGAAAGGATGCCGGAACTCGGAGAACAAATAGAGACCGTTGCAAATTTCGATGAATTAAGTAAAAAAGAAGTTTCAATAAGTTTCACACATGGAAATCTGATTGTCAGCAGTGAAAAAAATGAGATAGAGTTTAACCTTGAAACAGGTTCAAACGTGGTTACTCCCAGAACATCAAGACGTTTTGGAAACATCAGATTTTCAGCAGGGGCTGGAGTAACGGTTAAAGAAGTGGATGAGGACGGAAAAACATTTTTCAGGATCAAGAACAACCATGTGGAGTTTGAGATACTCGATATACCTGAGACCTCAAGAGAATTAGTTGGTCACTGGGCCATGAATGAAGGAGAAGGAGATTATTTTATGGAGGAAACAGGCAGATTTTCCGAGGGAGAAATTAACGATGCGGAGTGGAGAGATGACTGTCTATCAAGATACTGCCTAGAATTCGATGGTTTAGACAGCACCTCAAATATAGAAACCGATGAAGGTATCGGGGAAGAACTTTCAATCATGTTATGGGTGAAACCTTACACCGATGGATCGCATGGGATTCTAGAAACAGATGATACCGAACTATACATTGATAATGGAGAACTCATGGGAATTATAGAGGGAGAGCCTTTCAGCTCAAACACGGTCTTTGAATCAGAGGACTGGAACCATGTAGTGGCACAAACCAACCAGTCACACATATCCGTATTTTTAAACGGTCAAAAAGTATTGGTCGATGAAAGAAATGAAAATCTTGACACACCGATCCTCGAGGATCAAGATGTTGTTTTAGGTAAAAGAGAGGACATATATTTGGAAGGTGCTATCGATTACTTAGCTTTGTTCAATAAAACACTGGATGAAGTTGAGATAATTTCTCGTCAGGGTTCACACAACTATGTAGACAGTTTTTTCAACACCAACGAACTTTTCCTGAATTATACAAACAGGGACACCGGCAAGACACTTGAAAACAATGAATTAGAGACATATATAAACAATGAGAGAGAATCAAGCTATGGGTTTGGATACACCGAGGCAGATGAAGTTGGCGAACACATACCTGCGGGCAGGATAAATACAAGGATGGATTCGGTTTCAGGTGTTGGTTACGAGTTAAACTTCGAACTTTTGAGCGGTTCAGACTTTTTCATGGCCGAGATAAGAAACAGGTGAATAGGGGTATAAAAAATGCCAAAGATTACTCTTGGAAGAAGCGAAGGAGACAAGAAAAAATTCGGTCCCAGAAAGGGTACCGGTTTCATAGGAAAACATCTGGTCGGTGAAAAGGGAGAAGCACACGTAGCAAACCCAATATACATGGATATGGCAAGACCTCATGTGATAGGAGTGTTCGGAAAAAGAGGTACCGGAAAAAGCTATTCTATGGGTACAATGGCTGAAGAAATAATCACAGCTCCTGAAAACATCTCTAACAATCTTTCAGCAATAATAATAGATCCTATGGGTATATACTGGTCGATGAAATTCCCGAATGAAAACGATTCTATCCTACTAGATAAATGGGGTTTAAAACCAGAAGCTATGGATATCAAACTTTACATACCTGAAGGACAGGCAGAGAGCTTTATAAAAGAAGACATACCTTATGACAATACTTTTACACTAAGACCTGGAGAACTGGAAACTTCTGACTGGGCCATGTCTTTCGACATACTTCTAAATGAACCGAGAGGGATACTTCTTGAAAAAGTTTTGAGAGATCTAAAGAATGATAAGGGAGAAGATTTCGGCCTAGATGATATGATAGAATATGCAAGAACACATGGAGATTTCAAAGAAGAGACCAGAAAGGCTTTGATAAACCGTTTTATGGCTGCTAAAGAATGGGGTATCTTTTCGAAGGAAGGAAGCAATCTGGATGATTTCACCAGAAGGGGAGAATTGACCATCCTGGACTTATCACAGTTCGGAGCTATAAGAGGTAGCTGGTCCGTAAGATCCCTTGTTGTGGGCTTGCTTGCAAACAAGATTCTGAGAGAAAGGATGTCCTCAAAAAGACTGGAAGAGATGAGGGAAATGGAGGGTATGCAGACCTCTGAATCACCTATCGTTTGGATGTTCATCGACGAGGCTCATCAGTTCATACCTAACGACCACAAGACACCTGCATCCGATCCTCTTCTTTCATGGGTTAAAATTGGTAGGGAGCCAGGTGTTTCATTAGTTTTATGTACTCAACAACCTTACAAACTTAATGCAGATGCTTTAAGTCAATGTGACATAGTTTTATCCCACAAATTAACCGCTAAAAGCGATATAGATGCTCTTAAAAACATCATGCAGAACTATATGCGGTACGATCTTTCGACATACATAGACAACCTTCCTGATGTCAAGGGAGCCGCTATATGTTTAGACGACAACTCAGAAAGAGTTTATTCACTTAGGATGAGACCTAGGATGAGCTGGCACGCAGGAGGAACGCCCACTGCACTGAAGAAAAAATGATGACTTCGATTCCTCCTCTCCTTTAAAAAAATCTCAAATGTTTATCAATTTAAATTACAACTACCTAGTATGGCGGATTTCATCCATCATCCTAAGATAAAAGAAAAAACGTTGTACTCCAGGGCTTATCAGGAAGTGATCGCTGCAGAAGCAAAGAAGGAAAACACTCTCTGTGTACTGCCTACAGGACTCGGAAAAACAGCTGTCGCCATTCTACTTTCAGCACATATACTTCAGGAGAACCCTGGTTCCAAGATACTTGTACTTGCGCCCACAAGGCCTCTAGTGGAGCAGCATAAAAGAAGTTTCAGCGAGAAACTGAAAACAGAGACAGATATATTCCAGGTGATGACCGGAAAGACTAAGCCTAAAAAAAGAGCTGAGTACTGGAAAGAGGTCGGAGCATTTTTCGCGACACCGCAGGTAGTTGAAAATGATATAATATCTGGAAATGTATCGATGGAGGATTTTTCACTAGTTGTTTTTGACGAATGTCACAAAGCCTCTGGAGATTATCCATATAAATTTATAGCGGATTCATACATCAATTCTAGAGAATCTGCTCACATATTAGGTTTAACAGCTTCTCCGGGTAGCACATCTGAAGACATAGGCAAGATAATAGAAAATTTGCACATAGACAATGTGGAGGTCAGGACTGACGAGGATCCTGATGTTAGACCTTACATAAAGGAAAAAAACGTTGAGTGGAAAAAAGTTCCCCTTGATAGACATTTTAAGAGAGCGAAAAAACACTTCGAAAAAACCAAGAGAAAGAGGGTCAAAAAGCTCAGGCAGAAGGGTTTCTTAACCGGAAAAGGTAACAAAGGCCAGCTGTTAAAGACAAGGAAAAAGATACAAAAAAAGCTTGCAAAGGAAAAAAAACCTGAACTATTTCAAGCGATATCGGAAACAGCTGCAGCCATAAAGGTAGATCACATAATCGAACAACTTGAAAGCCAGGGAGTTGAGACAGCCTATAGTTACATACAAAAAATGAAAAAAGATCCGGGTTCTAAAGCCGCTAAGAGACTGCTGAATGACAAGGATTTCCAGAACGGTATGTCCGTCATAGAATGGATGAAGAAAAACGGCAAGAAGCACCCAAAACTCAAGAAACTGAAATCCTTCCTAGAGGAAAAAATGAGCGATGGCAAGACCGCTATAGTGTTTACCCAGTACAGGGACACCGTGGATCTTATAAAGGAAGATTTAGACAACGTTGATTTTTTGAGACCTGTAAGTTTCAAGGGTCAAAAAGAGGGTTTCACCCAGAAAAAACAGGTTGAAATACTTGAAAGTTTCAGAAAAAAAGAATTCAACGTACTTGTTTCAACTTCTGTCGGTGAAGAAGGACTTGATATTCCTTCTGTTGATTACGTGGTCTTCTACGAGCCTATACCATCCGAGATAAGAACTATTCAGAGAAGAGGTAGAACAGGTAGGCAAGAAAAAGGTTACATCTATGTTTTGATGGCGGAAGACACCAGAGATGAAGCATATTACTGGAGTTCTCACCACAAGGAGAAGAGGATGAAAGCAGCTCTGAATAAACTTAGGAACGGAGACAAAAAACCGGGTAAAAACGATTTACTGGACAAAAATCAAAAAACGATGGATAAATTCGCTGAAAAAGATAAAGAAGAATCGGGCGATGAAATAATCATTTACGCTGATGACAGGGAAAACAGCATACTGAAAAAGCTTTCAAAAAAGAACGTGGACATAAAAACAAAGAGGCTTGAAATAGCTGATTTCTTGGTTTCTGACAGAACTGCTGTGGAGAGAAAAACAACGGAAGATTTCGTTAACTCTTTAATCGATAAAAGACTTTTTAAGCAGTTAAGAGAGCTCAAAAATCAATTCAAAAACCCTGTAGTTTTGATAGAAGGAGAAGAATTATACAGTCACAGAAACGTTCATCCAAACGCTATAAGGGGTGCTATGGCTTCAGTTGCTTTGGATTACAACATACCATTGATATGGACGGATGACAAGGATGAAACCACTAAATACTTAATCTCAATGGCTAAAAGAGAGCAGAAAGACAATGATCGGACGCTGAAGTTGCGTGGAGAAATGAGGCCAAAAACCGAGAGACAGCATCAGAAATACATAGTTTCCGGTCTTCCAAATATATCTGATAAGCTTGCGGAAAGACTTTTGGAGCACTTCAAAACCGTTAGATCTGTATTTAATGCCGAAAAAGACGACTTAAAGCAGGTTAAAGGCATAGGTGAGAAAAAAGCAGAAAGGATAGTCGAGATAATCGATAAAAAATATTGAGAGAGGTGTTAAAATCCTTACTATAGTTGGAATAGATCCTGGAACCACTACGGGAATAGCAATAATAGACTTGAAAGGGGAGTTAGTAGCTCTAGACAGTAGAAAAGAGATGAGTCTTGGAGATATCACGGAGTTCATACTTGAAAACGGTACTCCTGTCATAATCGCAACTGATGTAAATCCTGTTCCATCGCTTGTGAAAAAAGTATCTACGGCTTTCAATGCTCGTCTCAACGTACCCTCATATGATCTGCCCGTTAGGAAAAAGAACAGGCTCACGCAAAGATACGGGGACAAAAAAATATCTGATCATTCTAAAGATGCTCTTGCAGCTGCCATACAAGCATTAAAAGATGAAAAAGATTTGATAAAAAAAATTGAAAAAAAGACAGCTGATTTAGAAGAAGATAAAACTAGAAAAGTGATGAAAAAAACCATAAAAGAAGAAAAATCCATAACCAATGTTTTAAACGATGTTAAATCCGAGGAAAAGGATGAAACAGATGGAGAAACGGAAAAAATAAATATTGATATAGACTGGGAAAAAAGATCAAAGAGGCTCAATGAAGAGCTTGAAAGAAAAGAGAAAGAAATAGAAAGGTTGAAAGATTACAGGGATGAATTGAAAAAGATCATCAGGGAAAAAAACGATAAGATATCTCAATTAAGTTCTGAAAGACAGAGTAAGATAGACAGGGATGAAGAAGTAAAAAGGTGGAAAAAACGGTATGAAAACATCTTAAAAAACAGTGAAAAGAAGGGAAATAAGATCAAAAAGCTTAATAAAAAAATCGAAAAGTTATTATCGGTTATTAAACGGATCAAAAGTGGTGAAAAGCTTTACAAGATACACGGAAGTAAGGATGAAATAAGAGATAACGGAGAACCTGTCTTATTCGTACAGAAAAATGTTGAATTAAATCCTCCTTCGTATGTCAATTTTGTAGTAGTGTTTAAAGAAGAAGAAAAGTCTTTCTATGAGGATAAAGGCATCAAAACTGTTTTGATAGATGATTTAGAAGGTGTTTTAGTTGAAGATTATTTCGTTACCGGTGAAGAAAAAATAATGTCCCAGCTGGAAGATGAAAAAGATGGATTCATGGACTGGTTAGAGGATTATAGGGAAAGAAAAGATGATAGAAAGAATACTTGATAGAAAAAAAGAGTTCGAGGGAAGAATGGATAAGAAGCAGAAGCAGCTTTATAAAGTTCTTAAGTTCTTTCTAAAACTTGTGATCCTTTCAGTACCGTTTTACATTATTTTAAGTCTTGAATTAAATTTATTATGGCTTAGAAGGGTTAATGCAGGTATTGTAGGACAAATACTGGCTTTAATAGGTATAGAAACGGAAGTATATCTGAACTGGGTTTTCACCGAAAGCCTTTCATTAGATGTTTCAAGGGACTCCACAGCATGGAAATCCATGTTTGCGGTAGCTGCTCTAGTTCTCGCAACCGAAAAAACTATCGATTATAAGTTAAAAGGAGTTATCATAGGTGTTCTATCTGTTTTCATGGTGAATCTGTTGAGGATTTCTTCCATGGTTTTTATGGTTGAGGTCTTCCAGATAGGTTATGAGTTCATACATACCTTCCTGTGGAGATGGGGCCTTACATTTTACATCCTGATTTTTTGGATTTCTTGGCTGAAATACGGGGAAAAAATTTCTTAAGAAGAAAATGTTTTTTTCCAAAGAAAATATTATGCTTTCTTTGATTTAAAACCTAAGTATTGCGAATTTAAAGTTTTTTAGGTTCAAACCAATAAAAAAACTCTCAAAGATGTTGTTATCAGCTAGAAACAACTAAAAGTGTGGATAATGAACAGAATAACCGTTAAAACTACAAATTTTTATATGGAACAAATACTTAACTAAATATCATGACAGAACAGGAAGGCAATCAGGGAAATGATGAAGGAAAAGGAGGTAAAGGAGAAGGTTCAAACAACAAAATTGACCAGCTCAAAGACCTTATGGGTTCCAAAAATTCTGAAGGAGAGATAATTATAGACAGCGATGCCATCAAGAAAAAGATGAAAGACGTAGACAAAAAACTGAAATATCTATACACTCAGTTCAAAAATCTTAAGCAAGAAACAGAAGAGATAGAAAAACTTAAAGAAAACATAGAAAGGATAGATAATAATCTCAAAGACGTAAAAAGTTCTGGTGAAGGTTCAAAAGAGGTTCCAGAAGGCGTTAAAAACAAAATTTCTGATCTAGAAGATAAAATATATATTCTAAGGGACAGGGTAAAGGAGATAAGTGGCGATTCCGAGGGAAGCTCATCCGAAGAAAAACTGGAGAAGATAAGGGAAAAGATAAAGGAAATAGATGAGAGAACCAGCAATCAGAAAAAGAAGCAAGACCCAAAAATAGATGAAAAAATCAAGAAAATCGAGGAACAACTCGAAAAAAACAGAGAAGAGCTTCAAAAGCAAATAGAAGAAGGTACCGGCGAAAAGTCTCAAAAAAGTCCTGGTACAGAAAAAAAGATCAAGGAACTCGAAGAAGAACTAAAAGATATCAGGGATGAAGGAGTTAAAGAAGTAGAGGTTAAAAACCTTGATAAAAAGGTTGAAGAACAAATAAAGAAAACTATAGATCAAAAAGACCTTTCAAGTAATGTTAAAGAAATCAAAGACATCAATGACAAACTTGAAAAGACTGATGAGAAGATCTCTAAACTCAAAAAGGAGATCAAAGACGTCAAAAAATCAAGTCAAGATAGAACGGAAATATTGAAAAAGATAGATAAAATCAAGACAGGTTTGCCTTCTAAAGAGGAATTTAATTCTCTAAAACACGATGCTAGAAAGATTGAAAAGATTGAGAAGGATTTGGAAGAAATAGAGGAGGAATCTTTTACCCAAAAAGATCTTGACGAGATAAAAGGCGAATTTGAGGAAAAAGTAAAAGAAGAACTTAAAGATATAAAGAAAGATTTCAAGAGGATCAAAGACAAGAAACTTGAAAACGTTCTCAAAATGAGGATAGATAAAGCTGTTGAAAGCAGGACAAATATAGAAAAAGATAAGAAAAAAATCCAGGAAAGACAGGAGGAGATAGAAGGTCTTTTAGAGAGTATAAAGGAGAACATAGATAAAAAAGACCTCTCTAAGGAGACAGTGAAAAGGATTTTCGACGCATTTAAGAAAGAAAAAGAATACTACGACACGATAAGCTCGGATCTTGAGGATTTAAGAACTGATCTAGAGGACTGGACTAGAACAACCAAGTTTGAGATAGAAAATAAAGTAGAAGAGATATCCGATAAGGAACAGAAAGAGATACTTTCTGACCTCAAAAACCATGTTAAAAAAGTTGAGAAAAAGCTCATAAAAAAGATAAATTCAGAGATTAAAAAGCAGAAAAAAGAGAAAAAACGTATAGAAAAAGAAGTAAACGATCTTAAAGACAAGAAAGAACAGTACGTAAAGACTATAGATAAAACTCTGGAAGAACAGGTCAAAGACGTAGAGAAATCTAAAAAAGAACTGAAAGAAAAAATTGACGACCATTTGGAAGACATCAGGGAGATATATGACAAGCTGTTGGACAAAGAAAAAGTAATCAAGGACAAAGAAGAAGCAAGGATAAGAAAGATAGAGCAACTTGATAACAAGATAGAGGAAATAGAGAAAAAAGTTCTTGAAAGGACTTCTAAAGCGACAACGGAAGTTGAAAAAATCGAGGGACAGATGGAGAAAACCACTGAAAAATTATCGGAGAACACACATAAAACAATCAACAACGAGGAAGAATTGATCAAACTGACTCAGAGACTTGAAGAAGTAACAGAAGAATTGGATAAAAACCGTAAACTCGTAAAGGAGATGGAAAATAAAATAGAGAAGTATGAGAAGAATTCTCCAACTGTTGTGCACTGAAAATAAAAAAATGGAAAGGAATATTACTCCTCTTTCTCATCAATAAATTTCCTTCTAAACTTTTCTGCCTCTTCGAAGATGTGTATTTGAATGATAGAATTCAAAAGCACAGCACCGATAAGGATTATCACAAGTATGTTCAGTACAATATACTCCATGCTAATCATTTCTCCAATACCAGAAAGTATTATAAACAAAACGACGAGCAGAACAGCTACAGCTATTGTTATATATCCTTTCAGCATCTTTAGACCTAACATTTTTGTACTACCTAAAAAAAGTTTGTTTGTTCAGTATTTAAAATTTTACCAAGAAAAAAGGGATTAAAGAGCTCATTCTATAAAACTGAGCTCCAAAGATTTCTCTTCTATTTCCTTCTCAAGATGTTCCAAGAATTCCTTTATCTCAATATCCCTGACTTCTCTCTCGTTTCTGTCACGAACTGAAACTGTTCCAGCACTTTTCTCTTTTTCACCGACTATAAACATATATGGAACTCTTTCGTCGTGTGCATTCTGAATTTTCTTTCCTAACGTCCAAGACCTGTCTTCTATTTCCACCCTGAAATCTGAAAGTTTTTCCTTGATTTTTTCAGCATAACCTATCTGGTCGTCGCTGACAGGTAGAATCCTGACCTGTTCAGGTGCTAACCATGTAGGAAAGTTCCCGCCAAAGTGCTCGATAAGCACACCTAAAAACCTATCATAGCTTCCAAGTAAAGCCCTGTGTATCATAACACATCTGTGGTCTTCGTTGTCCTCGCCTTTGTAGTTCAGATCGAATGCCTCCGGCATGTTGAAATCGAGCTGAATTGTTGGTCCATCCCATTCTCTCCCAAGTGCATCTATCATAGCAAAATCTATCTTAGGGCCGTAAAACGCAGCATCTTCGGGTTCTAATTCCCATTCAACATCGGATTCTTCCAGTACTTCTTTCAAAAGTCTCTCTGATTTCTCCCATATCTCATCACTTCCCATGTATTTATCAGGATTTTTGGTCGCAAGTTTCACGGAGGATTCCATCCCCATAGTTTTCATTATGTCTATAGCAGATTCTAAAAGCTTTGAAACCTCTTCTTTTATCTGATCAGGCCTTACAAATAAATGCGCATCATCTTGTGTGAATCCCCAAAGCCTGAAAAGTCCTGATAGCTCTCCTTTCTGTTCTCTACGGTAAACTGTTCCGTCTTCAGCATAACGTATAGGGAGATCTCTGTAACTTCTTGATTCGTTCTTGTATATGAGACAATGTCCAGGACAGTTCATGGGTTTCATACCGTACTCTTCATCATCCACGTCCATTAAAAACATGTCTTCCCTGTAGTTTTCGTAATGACCTGATTTCTTCCAAAGTTCTGTTCTGTAAACATGAGGGGTCTGTACAGATACGTGATCAAGCCTGTCGTTTATCTCGTGCATGTAAGACTTTAACTGGTCTATTATTTTCTTTCCGTTTGGACCAAATAATGGAAGTCCAGAACCAGCGATCTCGTTTATCTGGAATATCCCCATCTCCTTACCAATCCTACGATGATCTCTCTTCTTTGCTTTCCTCATCTTTTCCAGAAATTCTTCCAAATCTTTTTCTTTCCTGAAAGCGGTTCCATAAATCCTTTTATGCATCTCATTGGATTCTTCTCCTCTCCAGTATGCACCCGAAATTTCCAGAAGTTTGAATGACTTGACTTCCCCTGTTGATTTGACGTGTGGGCCGTTACAAAGATCTATGAAATCACCGTGCTTGTAAAAAGTTATCTTTTTGCCCTCTGACTTCAGTTCTTCCAGAAGCTCCTTCTTGAATGGTTGACCGGATAACATCTCTCTTGCTTCTTCGAAGCTTTTTTCAACCCTTTCAAGTTCAAAATCTTTCTCGATTATGGAAACCATCTCTTTCTTTATAGACTCGAAATCGCTTTTTTCCACTTCAAGATCTCCAAAGTCGTAGTAAAATCTTTCATTGTCCGCCCATTTACCCATGCCAAGTTTCACATCTCCAAAAACTTTCTGAACAGCATGAGCTAATATGTGTGATGCTGTGTGCCTCAAAACTTTTAGATAGTCTTCAGAACCTTCTGTAACTATCTCTATAACAGCGTCAGAACATATCTCTTGCTCTTTTGCGACAAGTTCTCCATCCAGCTTTCCAGCGATACAATCATCTCCAAGACCTGTACCTATACTGTAAGCTACTTCTTCTACTGTTACTCCTTGTTTAAACTCGTTTTTTGATCCATCAGGAAACTCTAGTTCGATATTGTTCATATTAAAACCTCCTCAAATTCCACTCCTAGAAATATTTCAGAAAAAATACTGTGTAAACTGTTTAGAACATAACTACATAGATAACCGGAGTGTAAGATATCCACCCTTCATTGCCTAAAGATTTGCAAAACAACACTTAAAAAGGTTTTGAGGTCTTCCCTTTCAGTTCCACACACCGAGCCTGAAAAACTTCATGGTGCGGTTACCACTTGAATCAGTGATTGTAACAGGGTATTCAAGAATGAAGACGTCTTGGCCTGATGGGATGCTCCCTCCCTTCGAAAAAACATCTTCAACTGTTATATTGTATCCCATCTCCACTATTCCAAGGGTCTGTCCGAAGGATTCGTACTCCATATCCTCCAGCTCTTTTATCATGGTATCGGAAAGCGTCGACGATTTCCTGGATACCGACAGTTTTTCGAAAGAAGGTTCAAAAAATGCATTTCTAACACCTTCAAATTCTTGGGAATCTCCTGCATAAAACAGAGAATCATCTGATCCGGATGTTATCTCCACCATGATACTGTTTCCGGATTCATAAGCATTTATCTCCATCGATTCGCTCAAAAAGTAAAAATTTTCGGCCTGTCCTGTTAGGTTGAAAAAATCAGCGTGACCGGAAAAGGATTCTCCTTCTGAGAAATCCACGTGCTCTGTCTCACCTGTGTTATTGCCAAAAAATGCTTCTTCATACGAATCAGAGAAGTTGATGTCCGCAAAATCATTTCCATGGACTTTTACTATGCTTGAGCCTCCAAAAAACCTCAGTGACAAATCACCGTATTCAAAGTACTCTCTCAGCTCACCTGAAACAAGATTAGGTTCGCCATCTCCTCCCAAGTCCATGTCATTTATCAGAGCATCTTCGGAAAGATTGTAGCTCTCGATCCCATCATCACCAACTGATGCCTCAAGACCAACATCGTTCCAAACATCTTTATCGTCATCTGAGAATATCTTTTCCTCAAATTCCTGTTCTCCCAAGTTCTTATCCTCCGTGTAAATCATTTCGTAATTATTTGAGAGATCCGCAAGAAAAACGGTCTGGTTGAGATCATCATAGAAATCCGCTGATATGTTCTCCCCGTTCTCAAGAATCCTTGAAAAATTCTCAAGAGGATAATTTGTCCAAAAATCTATCTCTATAGGATAATTTTCGACTCCAAAAACATCAGATGTTTCAACAGAATACTTACTCTGCTCCCATGAAGTCATGGCGTAAAAACTTTTACCCGCTTCCAAGGTTGAACTCCTGACCTGTTCGCTGAAAGGACTGGAAGGTATGGAGATATTGACTGTGTAGAAAATACCTGTCACAACGGTAATTATGAAAATAGACATGGCAATCGCGAAATCGACTCCTACCGTCTGACCCTTCCTTTTCACCATGTTAAATGATTGCAGTACTCTATATAAAATATTTGTCAAGAAAAAGTTCAAGGAGTTATTCTTTCCACCTTGTAATACGTCACTCCTTTCTCGGAATCCACTACACCCCACAACATAGTCGATCTAATGTTTTGAGCTAACCTAACAGCTCTAGACATCTCAGAAAATGTCAATGAATGATCCTCAGGTACTGCATGTACCACCCATTTGGTGTGTTCCTTCTGGGACTTTGGGCCTTCCTTGTAAGGATTAACACCTCTGGGATACACTCTGAAATGAGCTCCGAATTTAAAACCTGACTTTAGTATATAACCTCTCTCCCTTAAATCCGAATATACTATGTATTTGTGCTGAAACTCATCGTCATGAGAACAAAAACGATCGAATAAATCTTCTAAAGCTATCTTTCCATTTCCGTCCTCCACTTCAAGTTCCTCTCTTTCCACAAGGTGCATCGCTTCACACAAAGAAAGATCCAGGTATTCCTCGAATACTTTTCCATAATATAGTTCCTCGTGGATTTCTTCAAAGTTTTCCCAAACACGTACTCTGTTCTGTAAAAGCCTTCCTTTTATCATCAGTAAGAAAAGAGGAACCGATATTTAAAAAAAGGTGGGAGCAAAAACCTAGAGTCCCAGCCTTTCTGAGTCCTTCTTCATGGCCTCAAGACCCAGCTCAACAAATTTTTCGAGCTCCAAACCAAGTTCTTCACACATCTTTATCCTGTCCCTGTCTATAGATTTAGCGAAGGAACTGTCATCTATCTTTTTCATTACCGATTCGACCCTGACCTCTTCAAGAGAGCTATTTGGCATCACAAGAGCTGTAGCAACTATAAGACCTGAAAGAGCATCGGAAGCTATCAAACCATAATCCATTTCTTTTTCGGGTTTAAATCCTGTGTTCTCATAATTATGAGATCTTATAGCATCCAAAATCTCTCCGGAAACTTCTTCTGATACCATTTCCGCGGATATCTTCCCGTGTAACTTAAAATCATCTTGTGTTTCCTCATAATCTATATCATGAAGAAGACCTGACAAAGACCAGTTTTTGACATCTTTATCGAGTTCTTTTGCCAATTCTTTCATTATATCCGATACTGCGTACATGTGTTTCCTCAATTTATCGTCAGAGACGTTTTGTTTGACTTTATCGATGGCTTCTTTCCTGGTTATACTCTCCATAAACACACCTGAAATAAATGTCTTGACTTACTGATTAAAAAGTTTCGAGGGGCAAAAAAATCCAAACTATTTAAAAATTCCACAAGCCTTTATTTTAAAGGCGAGGTGTGAAATATGGATTACATTATAAAAGGAACAGCAGAAGTTGGAAGAGAAACACTGCCGTTCGAAAAAGAAGTGGAAGCAGAGTCCAAAAAACATGCAAGAGAAATTATTTATAGCATATACGGTAGCAAACACGGTATTAACCGTTCAAAGGTAAACATAGAAAAAATAGAGGAAAAATAGGTGACAAAAATGAGTCAGAAACAGGAGATGCAGAGAAAAATGCAGGAGTACCAGGCTCTCCAGCAGCAGCAACAGGAGCTTCAGCAGTACGTTGAAGAACTGGAACAAAACGTGGAAGAATTAAAAACCACTAAGAAGGCTGTTGACGAGATAAGGAAGAAGGAAAAAGGAGAAGAAATATTGGTGCCTCTTGGTTCAGGCGCATATATTAAAGCAGAGCTTGAAAAGACAGATGAACTCATAGTAAATCTTGGATCGCACGCTTATTCAAGCAAGAACCCTGATAAAGCAAAGGAGCTTCTTGATAAAAGGAGAAAAAAACTTGAAAATGCGAGAAAAGAGGTGAACGAAACTATCCAAGAAAACCAGGATAAGCTGCAGAAACTCGTTCCCGAACTACAGAAAATGAGGCAGAACAACCAGGGACAGTAAGATGTTCGATAAACTTAAAGGCTCTATAAGAGACTTCTCTGACAAAGTCAAGGAAACCGTAGCTGAGAAAGAGATAAAAGAAGAACTATTAGAAGATGTTCTCTGGGATCTTGAACTCGAACTTATGCAAAACAACGTTGCTCAAAAAGTCGTTGAAGAGATAAAAAAAGATCTCAAGGATGAGTTGGTCGGTAAAAACGTTGGAAGGACAAGAGTAGAAACGGAGATCAAGAAGTCCCTTAAGAAAAGCATCAGAAAAGTATTGAAAGCTCCTGATTACAGCATAGAAGATTTAAAAGATAAAAAACCCGGTCTTGTTCTATTTATGGGATTTAATGGGAGTGGAAAGACCACTACACTGGCTAAAATAGCTCATAGACTCAAAAAAGATAATAAAGTGCTTCTGGCAGCAGGAGATACTTACAGGTCAGCTGCCATCGATCAGCTTGAAGAACACGGAAAAAACCTTGATTTAAACGTTATAAAACATGATTATGGTTCTGACGGAGCCGCGGTAATATATGATGCTAGAGAACATGCTAAAAAACAAGGATACGATATAGTTCTTGCTGATACCGCGGGTAGAAGCCACTCGGATAAAAATCTGATGGAAGAACTTGACAAGGTGTGCAGGGTTAACTCCCCTGATCTAAAGATACTTGTAGTCGATGCATTATCCGGTAACGATGTTGTCGAGCAGGCCGAGAAATACAAGGATATAGGCTTTGACGGCATAGTTGTGACTAAGGTAGATGTTGATAAGAAAGGAGGTGCCACACTTAGCTTGGGCCACCTCACCGGAAGACCCATACTTTTCCTTGGTACTGGTCAGGGATACGAAGATCTTGAAGAGTTCGACCCTGATGTCATGGTTGAGAGACTTCTCAGTTGAACGAAAACTTCCTTGGTCGAAGCGGTTTCGGTTTCAAAGGAAACAAAAACTCGTTTATTTAATCATGATCTGGCTTTCCCTATCAACAACTATCTGAGGTCTTTCCCTGTAAGTCTCAACCCTTCCATGTAATTTGATTTCTGCTTCTTCCTTCAGTTCGATTCTTTCAAATACTTTCTCATCCCATATAACCGCTGAAAAACAGTTATCAGGGTATTCAGCTCCGAAATTAAGGAAAAATCCTGTTTCAAAGTCGTATATTTCATGTATATTTCCTTCAAATACTCTCCATTCTCCTATAAAGTTTTCAGCATCACAAACATTTTTTACTTCCCTTTCATCCCACAAACATCCAGCTTTATTTTTCCAAGCATGTTTTTCTGCTTCTATCATTTTCTTTATGTATTCGTCGCTTTCATCTCCTAGGACCACCACTCCGTGTCCTCCTTTAACCATCTTCTTGTTTATGTTTCTTCCATCCTGAACAATATACCTCAACAATCTTCCGTAGTAATCCCTATTTCTTTCACCCTGGTGAACGAGTTCGACACCATCACCCTCCAATATTTGTTTCAAGTATTCTGTAGCGGGTTCGAAGCACTTCTCACCTTCTTCCTCGCTATCAAATCCTAAAAGCCTTACTCTTTCACCATCTTCCAGTACAACAGTGTCACCATCTATCACTCTTTTTATATAGGCTTCTTCGACATCTGTATTATCGGATGATAATTCGACGACCTCCGAGAATACTAGTGAAACAACTCCTAGAATAAAAAAACAGGTGAACAGCATACCATAAATCCTATCCATAAAACAGGTTTTAAGATAAGATAAATTTAAACAGGACCAAAACTAAGATTTATTTGTACATATGGAAAAAATTTTGAAAACCTTGTCTTTTTTATTTTTAGTATCCTTGCTTTTAACAACAGCTGTGTCAGTATCAGAACAGATAGACAATGTTACTCTAAGGATGGAATGGGAAATACCTGATGAAGGAGAAACAGAAGAATATGTGGGAGGAGAAGAAGTAGAGGATTATGGAGAAGAAACAGATCTTGAATATCCTTACATAGTATCCCAGACCGCAGCTGAAACAGATGTGGTGGCTGGCATAGTAAATTTCGGTAATTTTCAAAGACTTGAATACAGTATAAGTGAATCAGTGGAGTCAAGTATGACTCAGGAAATCGGTGAAGAAACCTCTTCAGCAAAATTTTTGCTGCCTTTCAGCAGAGGAACCTACCAAGATATAGAGGATCGGAGAGAAAACATCGGTAAAGGTTACTATGACAACCCGGATATCTTCAGGTACGCGAACCCTAATTTCGTTAACAGGCTTGTGGAAAACAGGATAATAAGAACCATACTTAGATACGATAAAGACGATATCAATATTGAAGGAGAGGGAAGCATAAGACGATCCACAAACCTGGACATTGTTAATATGGGGAGAGATGAGGACGGGGTCACGACCATAGAGATCAAAAACTAGTTCACTCCTCTATCCTTGCAAGAACTTGTTCATGAAGCTGTCTAAGCCTTTCTTTCCTATCCCCTAATCTTATGACATCTGATTGTCCCTGTAAAACAAGTGAATGAGCGAATGGAGACGGCACATCATTTTCCTTAATAATAACCTCTATTTCACCGTTTTTTATACCTTCAACCACTTCCTCCGCATGTATAACATCCATAGCGTCCTCCATTATCTCCCTATATGTTTCCTCCACAAGCGGAAACTCCTTGTCAACCTTCTCGCATGCAGCCAAAAGGAAGTGCGACTTCATCTGCTGTTGTCCAACGGTTTTTGACTTGCCCTTGTAATTCCTCAAAATCATCAAAGATCTACCTGCAACGTGTCTGAAACGTCTTTTCATCAGCTCGGTTCTCCTGACAGCATCCCTTAGAACAGCTCTAAGATCTACCTCTGTTAATCTTTCAACCAGCTTTCTATAATCCACAGGTCTTCTAGGACAGTTGAGAACGAATCCGTGGTCATCAACCACCATACCTATATTAGAACCTACTTCTTTTGAGACTATGTTTGCCATAACCCTACAGAGAGCATCATTGACCTCTCTACCGAATATGGTGTGGAAAACGACGTTCAACCTGTTATCATCATCAACGTATTTTTCAACAAAGATCTTCTTGTCGGAAGGTACAAAACCCATGTAGTCGTACTGCTCCCTCACATAAGAGAAAATAGCTTTTGCGGAGTTTTCATCAACATAATAGTTGGAAAAAATCCATTTGACTATCTCTTCTTCTCCAAAACCCATCTCCAATTGTTTGGATATCTTGTCGCAGAACTCACCGATGTTTTTACCAAGATCATATGAGAGCGGGAGCATCTCAGAGTACCAGGATGGAACCGTCGGACTGCTTTCCGGTGCAGCATCCACGAACACTTTCATACCTCTTGCATAAATAAACCTGTAGGTGCTACCTCCCAGAACAAAAACGTCTCCTTTGGTCAATCTGTCCAGAAATGCTTCGTCAAGTGTTCCGACCAGTTCATCATTACCTCTCAGCGCGACACGGTAGCTTGATTCATCAGGTATCGTTCCTATATTGGTCATGTATATAACACGTGTCATCTTACCTCTTCTACCAAAAACCATTCTTCCAGGGTTATCATCATCTTCTCCGATCCAAATCTTACCATAAACGTATTGATCTTCCAGTTCAGCATATTCGCCGGCCACGTAATCAAGCACTTTTTTGTAATCTTTTTCACCAAGTCCTGTATAGTTATAAGACCTTCTCAAAACATCGTAAGCTTCTTCGACACCCCATACTTTGTTGCAGGCCATTCCAACTATGTGCTGTGAGAGAACGTCGAGGCAGTTTTTTGGAATCCTGACCCGGTCCATGTTGTCCTCCTTGGCGTCTTTAAGTAAAACTGTGCATTCAAGAGCATCATCCCTGTCCATCACAACCATTCTCCCTTTGGCTACTTCGTTCAGGTTGTGACCGGATCTTCCTATCCTTTGAACTCCTCTAGCAACACCTTTTGGAGAACCCATCTGGATCACAAGATCTATGTAACCAACATCTATACCGAGTTCAAGAGATGTTGAAGTGACCGCAACTTTAAGATCTCCTTTTTTTAGCGCTTCTTCTACTTCGAACCTCTTATTTCTGGACATAGATGAATGGTGCGCACCTATGTTGTCATCATAGAAATCCGGATACATATTTTTCAAAGTATTTACGACTCTTTCAGTTGCAGCCCTGGTGTTTGTGAATATAAGCGTTGATTCATGGTTCTGGATCAATTCGTGCATCTTTCTGTATGCTGCTCCTCTTATCTCATCGGGTCGGGAATATATTATGTCTTCTACAGGGGACACAACTTTTAAATCCATCATTTTAGAAGCAGCAACGTCCACTATGTTACATCCTCTTGTCTTAAGTTCGTCTCCTTCCCATCTAAAACCAACCAGGTACTTGGCTATTTCTTCAATGGGTGCCTGTGTGGCTGAAAGACCTATACGGGTAAATTTTCCGTTAACCATCTCTTCCAATCTCTCAAGGGAAATCGAAAGATGAACTCCTCTCTTGTTATCACATATAGAATGTATCTCATCGGTTATAACGTATTTCACGTCTCTAAAGCTTTCCTTAAACTTCGGAGAGTTCAGTATAATACCTAAAGATTCAGGAGTAGTTATCAGTATGTGAGGAGGTTTCTCCCTCATCTGCCTTCTTTCCTTCTTTGTAGTATCACCTGTTCTGACCGCGCTCCTTACTTCAGGTATATCATAACCCATCTCCTCAGCTTTTTTCTTTATACCTTCAAGAGGTTCCTTAAGATTCCTCTGTATATCGTTGTTAAGAGCTCTGAGAGGGGAAACATACAGAACATAAACCTTGTCCTCTAGTTCACCGTTCCCACCATTCACGAAAAGCTCGTTCAATGTCGATAAAAAAGCTGAAATAGTTTTTCCGCTTCCCGTAGGTGCACATACAAGACTGTTCTTCTCCTCATGTATTAAGTCGAATGAAAATCTTTGTGGAGGAGTTAAAGAATCAAAATTCTCGTAAAACCACTCTCTCACATATGGAGCGTAGCCCTCCGGTAGCTTCTCGGACGCTTCTTGTTCACTTACAAAAGATATTTTGGACATAGACCACCAATTTAGTTCAAAATCTTATAAATACATCCAAAATATAACAGTGTTATATTTTTTTAAAGTGTTGAGGGTTTTCTCAACCTAAAATGTTAAAAAAATCATTCCTAAATCTGTTTTTCATGCCAGTAAAAGAATTGACAGAGAAAAATTTTGAAGAAGAGACAAAGAAAGGTAAATGGATAATCGATTTCTGGGCTCCATGGTGTGCGCCTTGCAAAAAAATGAAACCTATCTTCAAAGAAGCATCGGAGGAGATGGAGAACATAAACTTCGGAACTGTAAACATAGGTGAAGAACAGAACCTTACAAATAATTACGGCATAAGATCTGTTCCCACGTTCATAAAAATGGAAGAAGGAGATGTGAAGGGACAAGAAATCGGTATGATGAAAAAAGAGAAGATAAAGGAATGGATGAATTGAAGAAATATATCAAATCCTAAAAACTAATTATTTTTTATGATATCATAAGAGTTCTCTCTGATGTCTTCTACGCTGACATCTTTCAATGATTCGAGGGATTTGTAGAAGTCTTCTTTGTATTCTTCAGGATAATAGTTGAAGATAGGAGAAAGTATTTTCTCCTTTAAACCTTTCTTCGAACCTTTCTCATATTTAAATCCTGGAAAAACTTCTGAATACATCCTTAAAAATTCAGGCATCGAAATTCCTTTTTTTCCATAATCGACCAATTCCACATCAAATATTTTTTCCGAAGGAAAATCTCCCTCTCTAAGCTCTTTCATCGCAGAATCCTTAAGAAGAGCTGATCCCTGTAGTTTTTTTGGCACCATCGAATGCCCATCTATTTCCGGTATAAGAGGTAAATCGTATTTTTCCGCTAAATCCTTCAGATCCTCATCTATTATCAGCTGTTCTGATAAAAACTTTGGTAATTTTTCAGTTTTACCATCTATAAACTTTTTCAGTGGGTTGTATTTTTGAATCTCTCCCCTCGTCAATATATTTCCAAGCGGAAAGTAACCCGTAGCATAATTTATGGCTGCTTCAAAATCTCCTTTCTTTGTTTCCTCGAGAAAACCATACAGTAGTTCTTTCCCTGTTTGGAAAAATGGCATGTATGGATGAGCCACAGATGTCATTTCAGCTTCTTTTGCAAGATCTGTGAGTTGATCCAAAGTAATATCATTGTATTCCTCGTAACCCATTTCAAGTCCTGTAACCGTGAAATGGCTTCTTTCATGTCCATAATCGGATACCTCTACTTCTGAAGAGTTTATGACTGCTGCTTCCTTTCCATTTACTTCGAAGTACACATGTTTGTCGAACTTTCTGAATTCTCCGTTTTCCTCCTTAACTTTTTCATACAGAAAATCATAGGATTTATCTTCTTTAATGTGGTGCGTTGTATCATTAAAAATCAAATTAATATCTTTATCAACGCTTTTTCTAATCTGAAAATAATCCATGAAATGGTTGCCTTCAAAGTTACCGTTCTTGTATACGTCCTCGATGAAATCATTAAAGCTTTTTTCTCCATCATATTCTTCTTCAACTAATTTTTCTCCATAAGATGACGACATCGAGTGCATATGATGTAACAATATATCTTCTTTTTCTGAGCCTTCACCATCAAAATCCATAGATATACTACTATTACGTGAATACATATAAAAAAATAGGGGGTGTGTTTGGTCAAGAAAAAAATAATAAAAAATATGAAGGGATGCTTAACCCTTCATTTTTAGTCCTTTGTTCAGATCCATCTGGATCAAGATGATTGCTGCAGGTGCGAATACCAAATAGAGGATGAATAGTAGAATTCCATCGTGTTCTCCACCCGAATAATCCTCTACTTTTTGACACATTTTCCATAGAATCACAAAGTTAAGGATAGGAACCAACATCCCTAAAAGCCACAGAATCGGGCTTTCATCCTCGTCTAAAACCTGCTTGAATACTTGATACAACCAGTATATCCCATATATTCCAAAGGTTATCAGCGTGAATACCAGTACAAGTACAGGGTTTCTTTCTTTAGGCAGTTTTATCACCTAAAAAATAATTTGAAAGAACTAGTTTATAAAAAATAACCAAAAATAACAATTACTTAAACTTAAAACACGAATTTTTATAGGATAACGATGACCCAAAAAATCGAGATAGAAGTAGATGAAGAAGGAAAAATAAACACAAACTCGAACTTTGACCTTGCAACAACGATAGTTATACTAGAAAAAGTTAAGACTCAGCTAGTTGACAGAACCAAGATTTCCAAGAAAGGTAAGAAAGAAAAAGACAGTTAATCTCCTTTTTCATAGGAGTTCCCGAACTGTCCAAGGCTTAACTGGCTTTGAGCAAACTTTTCATAGGAGGGTATAACATCCTCCATCTTTATTTCTACAAACTCTAGATCCCTCTTCTCAAGATAATTTATAACGTTTTCAGAGGCTTTAGGAGCCACAAGTATCCCTCTTATTCTTCTAGATGGGAACTCTTTTTCAACCTCCTCCATGTACCTGGCCAGCTGGAGAACCGAGTTGTGGTCAGGGTTTCTCTTGACCTCGATTACAACAAGTTCGTTTTCATCTCCCCTGGCAAAGACATCTATAAAACCTGCATCAGTCTCTTTCTCCCTCTCTATAACGCATAAACCCTCTTCAATTATGCTAGGATCTCTTTCAATAGCTTCGTGTATATCAACTTCATGACCTCTTACCACAAGATCGATATCGTCCACAAGTCTGGTAACAAACACCATTTCAACGGAATCAAAGCGTATCTCAACTACTTCCTTTGGATTAAACCTTCTTGAAACCAAAACCAGTTTTCCCGATTCTTTCCTAATCTCGAACTCGTCAGTTTGTGGCTGCCAGTTCTTGGGCTGATAATTCTCGGGTCCATGTACAAGCAAAGCATTATCCTGTTTAATCATCAATATCCTTTGCCCTGCATCAAGCTTTGACTTGGCTCTGCCCTGATAATTTACTGAACAGTCTCCAGAAACAATGATCAAGAAAGGTCTTGATATGTACTCCGAAAGCACTTCTTCAACAGTGTCAAGTGAGGGATCGCGGAAAAACTCTTCCATAAATACCAATATTAAAGTTCAATCTTATAATAAAAAAGTATAACAGTGTTATATCATAGTGCTTCTATCAGAGATTCAAGATCTTCTTCCACACCCTTGTAAATCTCAATAACTTCAAAAGATCTTTCAACATTGCTCGAAGTATTGTTTAAAACCAAATCCTCTTTTGGGTAATTCAAAACGATCGAATAGATGTTTTCAGAATCTTCGGACCTCCATGCATATATGTCCGTACCTACTTTCAGATCTTCCCCTGGATATATTATTTCGCCGTCTCTACTAAACCGAACATGGTTTTCAAATTCGTATGTGCCTTCAAAACTCCTTTTATAGATCCCGTTTACTTTTTTCGAGTAAACTCTTTCCAGCTGCAAATCATGTTTGCTATTAGCTTTTTCCATGGTCATCTCTACCGCGTTCTCCATAATATTGTTCTCTGTCGCGTAAAGGTTCAATAAAAATTTGGGCACATCAGAAACATCTATCTCAGTAAAGTAAAGGGTGTAAATATCGTTGACAGCTTCTTCAAACGCATATTCTGTCATATCGTTGATACGATTACGGAAACCTTCATCAGCCATTATCTCTAGTCTGTAAGGGATCTCTATCTCCGTGAAAAGAAGCGAGTAAACATCCTTAGAACTGCCTAAAAACACTGTTTCCATATCAAGTCCATTATTTATTGCATTACCATAATCTTTCACGTCTTTATACTGCATATCAACTTTTTCATTGTTTTCGATGTTCTGCACTATTTCAGGACCTTCCGCTATGACCTCTCCTGTAAAAACCGCTCCTAAAAGCCCTATTCCGGTAAGAAATCCGCCTACGTATTTGGTGGCTTTTTCTAAAAAAGAGCCGTCTTCAAACATAAACAAAGATTTACCACCTTAGTTTAATAAATTTTTTAGTGGTATCTTGACAAAAAAATTACGGCAAATGTAATTTTTTAATCCAAGAAATTAACGGTAAAAAAATTTATGCCCCGACCGGGATTTGAACCCGGGTCTTCGGCTATCTTTACATGCTCTTTTAAGATCATCGCCACCCGTTCTTGAGCAAAAACAGACAGCTCAGTTCTTCCGATTGGTGTTCGAAAGGCCGAGATGATTGGCCGGACTACACTATCGGGGCATCGAAGTTAAACGAGAGAATGCTTATTTCTCCCTTTCTGTATAACCAAGTTTCCTGCCCTTGGTCCAGTTTTTTTCACATTTAGATGAGCAAAAGTATATCCTTTTGCCGCTGTTCATCACTAACATCTTTCCAGATGACTTGGGTACTTCGTCACTGCAGTAATCGCATTCCATGATTATCTTCCCTCCATCCTTGTTTCTCTGAGCATCAGAATGTCGTCTTCTCTTACAGGACCCATAACGTTTCTGACGAGAATCTTTCCTTCTTCTTCGCCCTCAACAACTTTACATCTAATCTTGTAGATGCCTCTAGCTCCACTATTCCTAAGTATCTGAACAACTTTTGCTGGTACTGCCATGGTTTATCACTCCTTTAGTTCTTTTATTTTTTCAACTATTTCTTCGACGTCTTCCTCTGCACTTCCTGAATCAGATATAGCTACAGTAGCAGTCTTTACATTTATTCCTGCTGCCATACCCAGTTCATCTTTGCTTCCTACAAAAGTGTATGTTATGTCTTTTTCTCCACAAAGAGCTGGTATATGCATAACTATTTCTGCAGGTTCAACATCCTCTGCTATAACCACTATGTCTGCGTTATCTCTCTCGATAGATTTCGTTGTTTCATTCGTTCCAATCCTGATTTTTCCAGTATCCCTTGCTTTTTCAATAGCCTCGTATGTCTTTTCCTCAAGGCTTTCCGGGACGTCAAATTCTGTATAACTCATCTTTGATTTTCACCTCTTTATGCCACTTGTTGGGCGTCATCGGTTCTAATCAGATTTATAACTTAAAATTTATAAAACGTTCTCTTCCAGAGAAAAATTTTATCTGTATTCGGGATCCACTTTTTCCCTGATCGATCCCATCGATCCTTCAAGATCTTTTAAGAAATCTTGAACCTCCTGACTGTTCATTTTATCCTCATCAAGCGTGCTTTCAAGACCTCTCATCTTAGTTCTAAGTCTATCATTGATATCGTGCATGTCTTGAAGTGTATTCTTGGCTTTTTTGAACTTTTTAACCTTTATGAAAAGAGGTCCTTTTTCTATGTCAGGTACTTCTATCTTTTTCGTCTCTGGAATCATCATCTCGTCGTTTTCCGAATCATCTTTTTCTGCTTCTTGTCCAGCCATAGGTTTATTATTACGTCTGCTTGGCGGTTTTGGAAGATCTTTTCCTTTAATTTCTTCCTCAAAACTTGATTCTTCTTTTCTTGTCTCTTCTAAAGGCTCTCCATCTTCTTCGGATATTTCCACTTCCTCAGGTTCATCGTAGTATTCCTCTTCTTCAGGTTCATCGTAATAGTCGTCCTCCCTTATCTTTTCATCATTATCCTCTTCTTCCTCTTTTTTACCCTTGACCGTGTCTTTGATATGCTGCATGTCTGGATCGAGATCTCCTTTTTCTGACATTGTAACCCTCTTCTATTTAATCAATTTTTAGTCAATCTTCCTTTTATAACTATCTCACCTTGTAGAGCCGTTTTTTTGTTGTTACTGTGAGACAAAAAGATATTTGTGTGATTGAATACATCCTTTAAATCAGTTGTATTAACCTATAATGGTTCTTTTTAGGTCTTAAAAAAAGAGACATGTTTAAAAAAACCTCTCGGGAATAATCAATTATGTTAGACTTTTTCAAAGATACAAGTAAAAGGAAAAATGTCGCTGTTTTTGTAGACGGACCAAATATCATTAGAAACGAATTTAACATAGATTTAGACGATTTAAGAGAAGGATGTGAATCCTTAGGAAACGTCAAGATCGGCAAAGTTTTTCTAAATCAGTATGCTAGCGATAAACTTGTAGAAGCTGTGATATCTCAAGGTTTTGAACCTAAAGTCGGTGTTGCCGGAGAGGACAAAGAAGAAAAAGATGTAGACGTCTACATGGCTGTCGAAGTGATGGAATCCGTTTACAACAAAAACATAGATATAATAGCATTAGCAACTAGAGATACAGATTTTCTACCGGTCATACAAAAGGCTAAGGAGAACAATAAAGATACCGCCATAGTGTGCGTAAATCAGGGTCTTTCAACAGCCTTAAAAAACGCTGTTGATGAAACTGTGATTATAGATACAAAGTAAACAAGTTAATGAAAAAAATGGTTTTCGAAATGTTAGGATACTTGGATATACCGGCAGCAATAATTTTTTTCTTGGGAGATTTCTGGATGCCGGGATGGGCAAAGGTACTGGTCGCAGCTTTCATCTTGTTTAGAGGTATAACCTCGATACTAAAAATCAAAATATGGTTCGGACCCATATCGTTTTTTGCGGGAATAGTGGATCTAGTAGCGGGTTCAACCATGTATTTCGCGACGACGTATTCAGGTTATATGGTCCACTTCTCACAAATATTCGGTGTCATACTAGGTCTAAAGGGTATAATGACCATAGTTTATGGCATAAACGTCAGATAAATTAGATCATCTTATCCTGTAACGCAGTATGGCTGCTACTCCACCCATCTTCCACATTCTCTCGCCTTCCTCGTGCTGTCTGGAGATCCACATCACCGATGAATCCATCTGAGCCGCCTTTTTCTGAAACATGTCCACGACATCCTTCTTCCCTACAAGTTCCATTGTGGAACCGCATTCAGGACAAGAATGTTTCTCTTTCTCAGCTTCAAATTCGGATATGTGTTTGACATCTTTTTTACCGCAACTCGGACATTCAAATTTGGCTTCCTTCTTCTCAAAATCTTCTGATATTAAAAGAGTCTCCACAGCTCCCATCTGAAGTGCTTTGGCAACATCTTCCAGTCCAAAAACGGACTGACCGTTCTCTTTTTTAAGGTTCACAAGAAATTCGTTTACCTTTTTCTTCTCCCTTATAGCCTCTGATTCCTCTATTATATCTTCAGACTTGTTTAAAAGTTCTTTTAAACCTTCTTCTCCAGAATAATTGGTTCCTATAGTGGTCAAAAGTTTATCCAGAAGCTCTTTAGGAAGGTACTCTTTCTCCGTAAGGTCTTCCTTGGAGAACCCAGGCCCACCAACAATCAGACCAAGTAGCTCTCCTTCCCTGGCTTTTTCAAGGAAAGATTTCTTGGCTTTGTCCGCGATCTGATTCAAAAAAGTATCATAAAGGTTTTCCCTAATCCTTTCGAACCTTTGCTGACTTTGACCTCCTTTGGTAGTTTTCCCAGGTACTTTGGATTCAAGTTTGTGTTCAACAGTCAAGTGGTTTCCCCGTACATAGCCTATAGCAGCTTCAGATTTATCCAGGCATATCATCCCATATACCTCCTTGTCTATCAAAAAATCCTTCAGAGGTTCTATCTGAAACTCCTTATCGCACTTGTATATACGTGATTCGATGGGTTCATGTGGTTCCACTTCCCACATCCGTATATCAGGTCTTCCCTCCTGCTCTGAAACGTTTCCAGCGAAAAGAGCGACACCGTTATCAGGTACTTCTCCCGCTTCTTTTAGACGGCGCTCCATTTTTTCAAGAGCTGATACAACGTTCTTCCTAGTATTTTTGGATTTTATGTTCTGCGCTTCGGACTGCTCAGAATTCAAGAACTGTATCATCTTCCTTATATCATATCCTGGAGGAATGTACAGACTAACAAGCTCTGTATTTCTTCCTCTGTACTCCGAAAGTTCTTCAAGTACTTTTGAAAGTTGATGTTTGTTCATTACCATCGCTACAGTTCATCCTCTCAAAGAATTTGTTTATCCTTCAAGCTTTTATAATCCCGAAAAATTATTTCCTGTTTATCAGCACCACACAGTTCTCGGTCTGAACTATATCTCCTTTCTCTCCTTTCAAACTGTATTTCCTGTCGACCTCAAATTCTTCTCCTTCAACAAGTGTCGTCCCCATTATTTCTAATTTCCCTTCCTTGATATCCTTTTCTGAAATGTTCTCTATCTTTTCTTCAATTTCTTTGACTTTTTCACCGTATTTTGGTCCCACAACCGAGTAATCAAGGTCTACGGAACTGATTTTTTGTTCTAATTCTGGTTCTTCATCGCTTAGCTCCAAATTTTGGATCGACATAGCTTCCTTGATATCCATTTTAACCTTTGAAAGGTTTTTAGGACCAAAAACTTTGGCCTCGTTTATCTCCTGGTTTAGAGACATATTCTCCCTTGACTTGTATTTCCTAAAAGCTGAGATAACTTCTATACCTAATTCTCCTGTCTCGTACTCATTTTCAAACCCTCCTTCTATCTTTTCAGGCCATTCTTCATTGTGAATCGATACCTTGTTCTCTTTTTCACTGTACATCTTGTCGTATATCTCCTCTGTTATGAATGGCATAACAGGGGCCATCATCTTTAATATATCAAGGAATCCACGGTACATGACATACTTCGCTTTTTCATCCCCATCGTAAAGCCTTTTCTTAACGATCTCAAGGTAATTGTCCGCCATATCATGCCAGAAAAACTGTTTAACTATTTCCTTAGACCTGTTGTACTGGTAAGTTTCGAACCAGTCGGTGGCTTCCTCAACGGTTTCATCAAGTTTCATTAACAGCCACTTGTCCATAACACCTAGATCATCGGGTTTTTCCGGTCTTTCTTCTATGAACTGGTTCAAAAACCTTGCAACGTTCCAAAGCTTTGTTGTTAATTTCTGTCCAGCAACCAGATCGTCTTCCCTAAAGACAAGGTCCTCGCCCAGCTTCACTTTTGAAGACCACCACCTAAGAGCATCAGCCGAATATTTTTCAACTATTTTTTCGGGTTGAACGACTATCCCCTTGGATTTTGAGAAAGACTTTCCTTCCTCTGCCATTCCCATACCTGAAATCATTATGTCTTTCCACGGTATAGAGTCGGTGTGGAGGTGACTCTTAAGAATAGTGTAAAAAGCCCATGTCCTTATTATATCATATCCCTGAGGCCTCAAATCCATAGGATATATTTCTTTGTTTTCTTCTTCCGATCTCCAATGGCTGTTTATGAGCGGTGTCAGCGAAGAAGAATACCATGTGTCCATCACATCTGTCTCTGGTTCGAAGCTATCATTTCCGCATTCAGGACAAATATCCACTGAAGGTTTTTCTTCACTTGGTTGAACCGGTAAATTTTTTTCATCCGCAAGTATTATCTCTCCACATTTGTCACAGTACCAGACAGGAAACGGCACTCCATAAAACCTCTGTCTGGATATGCACCAGTCCCATTTAAGACCATCAGTCCATTCTTCAAACCTCTTTTTCATGAACTCCGGATACCAATTAACACCATCAGCTCTTTCCTTCAACTCTTCCTTTTTGTCGAGAACCTTGACAAACCATTGATCCGCAAGATAATACTCCACAGGTTTATCGCATCTCTCGTGAACTTGAACAGCATGCGATATCTCGTCCCTTCCTTCTATGTAACCCTCGGATTTTAGATCTTCGACTATCATCTCTCTAGCTTCATCAACACTGAGACCCTGGTAATCCCCTGCTCTCTTGTTCATGGTTCCGTCTTCGTTTATCGAAATCTTAAGCTCTAATCCGTGGTCCTTCCACCACTCTATATCTGTCTTATCACCGAATGTGCAGACCATGACAGCACCTGAACCGAACTCGGGATCCACCTTGTGATCCTCCATTATCTCAACTTTCTGACCGAATATCGGTACCTCAACCTTCTTACCAACCACTTCAGAGTATCTTTCGTCTTCAGGGTGTACAAAAACACCTACACACGATGGAAGTAGTTCGGGTCTTGTAGTAGAGATTTCAAGTCTATCTTCAGAATCTGTGAATGGAAAAGTTATGTGGTTAAGATGTGCTTTTTTCTCATCATCCTCTATATCCGCCTGTGCAAGACCTGTTTTACAGTTCGGACACCATATAACAGGGTCTTCTTTCCTGTACATATGTCCTTTTTCGTAAAGGTCGATGAATGATAACTGTGAAACCCTCTGAGACTCATCGCTTATGGTGGTATACAGAAGGTTCCAATCCACGGATATCCCTAAAAGGTCCCATATATTTCTATAATTTCTTCTTCCTTCTTCTGTAACATCAACACATTTTTTTATGAACTCCGTTCTACCTATATCGTGTTTGTCAAGTTTTAGTTTTCTTTCGACGTATCTTTCGGTGGGCAACCCGTTGTCATCGAAACCCATGGGATAAAAAACGTTAAAACCTCTCATCCTCTTGTACCGAGCTATGAACTCTGCCTGAGTATAGCTCATAGCATGGCCTACGTGCAGATCCCCTGATACATAGGGAGGAGGAGTATCTATAGAATATGTTGGTTTATCCGAGTTAGGATCGTAGGCGTATATTCCCATCTCCTTCCACTTCTTCCTCCACTTTTCCTCAACTCTATCCGAATCATAGTTCTTAGGAATCTCGTCTGTCATAAGTCATGCACCTTGAATTTTTCCTGTTTAAAACCTGGAAACCAGATTTTTTATAATTACTGTAACATATCCCCTTTCATTAACGCATCTTAATCGTTCACACCACTTTTTTGTTGACCAGGAAAATTTGTTAAGTACCTAAAACAAACTTTCAACATGACCGACAACAAAAAAGGTTCGGCAGAAGACCACCTGAAAAAAACGGAAGAACTATTAGAAAAAGCAGAAGACCTCAAAAATAAGAGTTCCGGGAAAAAATCTGTTTCAAAGGAAAAAAAGCTGGAGAAGATACAGGAGTACCTGGAAAAGATAAGGTTAGAAGTCGAAGAATTAGTCGATGACGGGTAAAAAAATCAGATATTTAGCTGAAACGTCTGATTATCATCCGGAATGATTACCCTGTCGGAAAGTCCTTTTTCCTCCAACCATTCTTTCTCCTCCTCTATATTATCGATGAAATTTATCCCGAGATGGTTGAGATAAACTTTTTCAGGTTTTATACTATCAACAAGTTCAGCCACATCTTTAAGTCCTAGATGGCCTCTCCATTCGATTTTGTGGGTTCTTGGACAACTTATTACAAAGTAGTCGCTTCCACGATATTTTTCTTTTATCCCGTCAAACATGGATGTATCTGGGATGTATGAGAAAGTTTTTCCGCCTCTAGAAAGCTTGAAACCTGTTGTTTCAACGTTTTTATGTTGAAGTTCTATAAACTCCATCTTGAGATCTTTTCCTAGCACGTGGAAATCCCCTTCCTTTACAACCAGCTCCTTTTCAATGGCTTTCCTGTGGTAATCGCTTATTGACCCGAATTTCATTTCTCTTGATAGATAATCCTTATTAGATATCAAAACACCTTTTTTTACCATGCATCCTCCTGTCATAGCCTCAATCATAGCTTCTGCATCTCCTTCATGATCTAAATGCGGATGCGAAACAAATATGGCGTTGAGTTCGGAAAGATCTAAATTATTTTTTAGTCCATAGACAAGGGCTCCAGGACCAGGATCCACTGACATCATGAATCCTTTCTCCCTCAAAATAAATCCTCCTGTCTGTCTTTTCTGTTTCAACATGCAAGTCCTGCAACCACCAGTACCTAGGAATGTCAACTTCAATTCGATCACTTTTTAGTCTTTCTTGTATAATTTTTAATAATCATTCATGACAAATCTTTCCTATGGGAAAACAAGAAGAGATAGATATATTTATGAAACACTACGGTCTCTACATAGAACCAGAATACAGGTTCTTCGATCTCGTTACTGAACTTGGCGAGGTGGCAAAGCAGGTAATAGTTCAGACAGAGTACGGTGAAAAAGAGATAGAGAAAACTGAATACCTGGAAGAAGAGTTCGGCGATCTATACTTTTCTCTTATAGCTTTAGCAAACAGCTTAAACATAGATCTCGATATAGCACTTGAAAAAGTCAAGGAAAAGTACAAGAAAAGAATAGAAAAAACAGGGGATCCTGGTTCAGATTAATCAGATAACCTTTACCCCGTTTTCCATCTCCTTGTCGGTCTTCAAAAGCGATACGTTCCCCTCCTCATCTTCTGCTGCTAGAACCATCACTTCTGATTTCTTGCCTCTCAATTCAGCTGTCTCCAAATTGTTCAGAACAACCACCTTTCTTCCTTCAAGATCTTCAGGTGTATATTGCCCTTTTAGACCTGAACAGCTCTGTTTGATCTCGCCTCCAACGTCTAACTTTAAAATGTAAAGTTTATCAGCATTAGGATGTTCCTCAACCTTTCTTATGGTTGCAGTTCTTAAATCCATCTTTTGAAATTCCTTAAAACTTATCTCTTCCATATTATCACCTTTGTTTTTTCCATCCAACTCTTTTTTTAGGTCTTCTACATCAATTTTTTCGAAAAGTATCTCCTTCTCACCCAGCATTTTCCCAGGTTCCAAAAGGTTTTCCTTCTCCAAAAAATCGTTCAAATGGTCCGAACCATCCTCGATTCTGGCTTCGCATCCTACCATATCCCATATCCTTGATGATGATTCAGGTATATACGGATAAAGTGCTGCGGCTAACGGCTTCAAAGCCTGAACGCATGCAAATATTACGTCTTCCCTGATATCCTCGTTATTCCATGGTTCTTTACTTGAAAGGAATTCATCTCCTTTCCTTGCGATTGACACAGCGATTTCGATGCCTTTTTTCAAGTTTTTCTCGTTCTCTATCGAGTCTATGAATTCTTTAATCAAGCTCGAGATACTGTTTTCACCGTATAAAAACTCTCTAGAGTCTTTTTCAAGTGTTGAAAGCTTTTTATCGGGTACTCTGTTTCCAAACCATTTCTCGGAAAGTGAAAGTACCCTGTTAACATAATTCCCTACTGTATCATTTAACTCGTTGTTTATCTTGGCATCGAGATCTTTCCAAGAGAACTTTGAATCATGGCCAACCGGCAGGGTTTTTGACAGGTAATACCTCCAGTAATCAGCCGACAACATCTCTATAGCTGTTTTTCCATCAAGACCTGTGCCTCTTGACTTGGAGAACTGTACTTCGCCTGAGAGAAGATACTGGTGGATGAATTCGTAGTCCGGAAGGTTATAATCATCTCTCTGGCCCAGAAGAACTGATGGCCATATAATGGTGTGGAATATGGTGTTATCCTTGCCTATGCTGTATACCGTCTCAGCTCTGCCTCCCTTCCAGTAATCCTTCCATTTTTCTTTTTCCCCTATCGATTCGAAGTACTGTCTTGTTATACCTATATACCCTATAGGAGCATCAAACCAGACGTATAAAACCTTATCTTTGTATGTTTCACTGTCAAGTCCTTCAAGTCCTTCAGTGGGCACATCAAAACCCCAAGAGATATCTCTGGTAATGCACCTGTCCTCTAGGCCTTCATTTATCAGATTCTTCACTTCTTTTTTCACGTTGTCAGGGACATGATCTCCTTCATCCATCCAGTTCCTTAATTCCTCTTCGAACTCTGAAAGCTTCAGGTAAAGGTTTTTGGTCTCCCTGAACTCTATATCTTTTTTTCCACATATGGTGCAGTAGGGTTCTATTAGCTCCTCCGGTTCCAGTAGTTTGCCACAACCCTGTTCGTCACACTGATCTCCTCTTGCTAACCCTCCGCAGTGAGGGCATTCTCCCTCGATGTATCTGTCAGGTAGGAATCGTTCACAATCAATGCAGTAAGCCATCTCCTGCGTCTTTTCAACTATATATCCGTTCTTGTAAAGGTTTTTGAACATTTCATGGGTTTGTTCCCTGTTCTGTTCAGTATGCGTCCTTCCATAAAGCGTGAAATCTATATTAAATTCTTCTATTACCGATTTGACTTTTTCATGTTGTTTATCAGAATATGTTTCCGGTTCTTCACCTGCTTCTATGGCTGCAAGTTCTAAAGGTGTTCCATGCTCATCCGAACCACATATAGATATATTATCCACACCTATAACATCTAAAAACCTGCTGTATATATCTGCAGGTAGTAGAGAACCTGCTATATTCCCTAAATGCGGTATGCCATGTATATAAGGAAGTGCTGAAGTAATTATCTTTTTTTTCTTGAAGGCTGACACCTGTTTCGATTGGTTAGTATCCAAGTTTTTTAGTTTTACCCTGTATCCATAAAATTTCCGACTTTTTCAATAATTTAAAACTCGCAAAACAATTGTCTTTATGGAATTATTTTTCGCAACTAGCAACGATAACAAGGTAGAAGAATTCAGACACGCATTGAAAGATTTTGATCTCAAGATCAAAAGACTAAATGTTGACGTACCTGAAATAGATGATGATGACGTTGAGAGTGTTGCTGAGAAAAAAGCTAGGGATTCATTTGAAGCGTCGGGTGTGGATAGTCCTGTCATGGTAGAGGATTCCGGTCTTTACGTCGAATCTCTCAACGGTTTTCCTGGTTCAATGTCCGGTTTTTTCATAAAGAAATGCGGTGAAGACGGGCTCTTGAAACTCATGAAAGAATTGGATAACCGACAAGCATTTTTCAAAACTAGTATAGCCATATATTTTCCTGAAAAAAAAGAAGTTAGGCTCTTCTCCGGTAAGTGCTTCGGGAATATTTCCAGAGAGATAAAGGGAAACAACGGTTTCGGTTATGATCCTATATTCATACCAGAAAACCACGAAAAAACCTTTGCAGAGGATATAGAAACAAAAAAACGTATATCTCACAGGAAAAAAGCTGTGGACAAGCTCAAAGAATTCATCAAAGACGAAAACTTTTAAACTTTCCTCAATATCCTTTTGAAATCTTTAAAGACAAAGTTGGGTCTCTCTATACTCTCAATCCCTGAAAGATCTTCTTTTTTGGATGTGCCTCCAAGCACAAGTCCTGTCTTGATACCTAACTTGTTTCCGGTGACAATATCAGTCTGTAAATGATCTCCTATAAGCACAGTTCTGTTTGTGAGGATAGGAAACTCGTCCCTGATTATCTTAACCATGTGGTCTGATGGTTTTCCTATGATCTCGGCATCTTCAACATCAGCGGATTTCTTCACTGATTCAAGCAATGCACCTGTTCCCGGAAGAATTCTATCGCCAGCTCTAAAGTTTTCTCCATAAGCAGTGGTCCAAAGTTTTGCACCGTATCTTATTGCTTCAGCCGCTTTGGCCATTTTCCAGTAACTGAAATTCCTATCAACACCAACTATAACGTGGTCAGCATCATCGGACTTCGTGATGTGTTCTCTACCAAGTTCATCCAAAAGACCTTTTTCTCCTATGGCGTAGACACTATCTATATTTTTATCAGCGAATACTTGGGCTGCCACATAAGAGCTACAAATAACATTGTCTTCCTCAGTTTTCAGGCCGAGATCCGAAAGTTTTTCAGCGAACTCCTTCCTTGTAAGTATAGAATTATTAGTGACGTAATAAATGTCCTTTCCTTTAGCTTCTAATCTTCTGATAGTCTGTTTAACTCCTGGAATAAGTCTATTCCAGTGCCATACAGTGCTATCAAGATCGAATATAAAGTTTTTAACGTCTTTCAGATTTTGTTCCTTCTTTTTGACAGCCATATTTATTTAAATAAATTTTAAATGTTAAAAGTTTTGTCGGTCAGAAAACCTCGAGATATGCTTTCCTCGTGTTTCTATTGAAAATCTCTCCAAGCTCTTCTTCATCTCTACCAAGTATCCCAGCTATCTTTTCTAGCGATTCATGTACTTTGTATGGAAAATTTCTTTCATCGCCGGGGTACAAAAAAGGAGCATCTGTTTCAAGAAGTATATTCTCAACAGGCGTGTTTTTGACTATTTTACCGACTCTTTTGGAGTAGAGAACCTGCGTTGAAACAGATATATAGTAATCTCTTTTTACCGCTATTTCAACCATCTCCATATTACCATTGAAACAGTGCATAATAACAGATTCTAAATCGTAATTATCCAATATATCAAGAACTCTTTTTTCGGCATCTCTAGAATGAACAACAACAGGTAGACCTGTCTCCTCTCCAAGCTCCAGTAACCTTTTAAAGAATCTCTCCTGTTTTTCTCTCCCCTTCCTTGATGTCTCGTGGTGATAATCCATCCCTATCTCTCCAACCGCAACAATCTCTTTTTGATGTTCCCTTATATTTTGCTTAACTTTCTCAAGCTGTTCTAATCCCATACCGTCTATTTTAACGGGATGCATACCCATGGTAGGATAAACAAAACCTTCATACTTTTTTGATAGTTCAAGAGAAGACACGTTGTTCTCAGGAGATGATCCGGAATTAACGACTAGTTCCAGTTTCTCCATGCATTTCTCCATCACTTCTTCCCTGTCCTCCTCATAATGTGGAAAGTCAAGGTGGCAGTGGTTGTCTATGAGTTTCATGTTTCCCTTGAAGAATTTTGAACTTTTTATTGATGAACCCTGAACAGAAGGGATTTTATAAATATTTACTTGTAATCTCTGATAGTGACTTAATAGGAGGAATAACTATGCTTATTGAAAAAGAAAAGTATCTTTCAGCAGGTGTTAACATCGGTACAAGGAGAAGGGTAGAAGACATGAAGCCCTTCATTTACAGAATTAAGAAAAACAAACTGGCCATAATTAATCTAGATAAAACTAATGAAAGGATTGAAATCGCTGGAAAGTTTCTATCAAGATACGATCCCGAAGACATTCTTGTGATTTCTAGAAAAGAGATAGGTCATAAACCGATTGTCAAGTTCTCAGAAGCAACAGGAGCAAGAAACATCTATGGAAGGTTCATGCCTGGAACACTGACAAATCCCAACAACGATGATTTCATAGAACCAAAGGTCATAATCATAACAGACCCTTTGGAAGATAGTCAAGCTGCTAACGAAGCTATTGAAGCAAGAATCCCGGTAATATCATTATGTGATACAGTTAACAAATTGGAATATATCGATTACGCTATTCCTTGCAACAACAAGGGGAGAAAGTCTCTTGCAGTTGTATACTACTTACTAGCGAGGGAATACATGAAGAATAGAGATCTCATCGAATCGGATGATGAATTCGAATTCGATATCGAGGATTTCGAAGCTGATGAATCCGTTGAAGAGGAGAAGGAGTGAAAACTTTATCCCTATCCTCTCCCAATTAATTCTTTATGTTTGAAAGTTCATCAGGTTATTACCCTAACAACCCAAATACTCTTGAAAAAGATGTTAGATCGTTTTTAAAGGGACATCCTAAACTAGGTGTTGTACCAAAAGTTGTTATATCTCCTGAGGGAGGTCTATCAGACTGTGGAACTGTTTATGGGAAGCTCTATTCCGCAATAGATTTCTCAAAGTTTAACAATGTTGTTATAATCGGTAGTCCTCCTGTGAAAACAGGTCCTGAAATAAGTTATGTCGATGAAAGGTTCAAAACCCCTTTGGGAGAAGTTGAAATCGATACTAACTTCACCACCCAGTTAAATCTCTCGGAACACTTCGAAAAAAGAGACGACCTTTTCCACTTACCTTTTGTAGAGATGCAGCTCATATTTCTCCAGGTGCTTATGGATGATTTCAAAGTGGTCCCTATAATGTTTGAGAACAATTTAGATGAAGAATCATGGGATGCAGCTGTCAAAAAAATCAGTGAAATCTTGAACCCTCAAGATCTACTGATAACGTGTTCGAACCTTGCGACTTCGGAGGAGAAAGGTAAAGAAACCATCAAAAAGTACAACACAAAAATTTTGAACTGTCTCAGAGGGGATTTGGAGAAAGCAAAGTTTAAGAAGAAGGGAGAAAGTTATAATATGAGTGGATGGAGAGCTATATTGACCGGTTTAAATTCTCGAAAAGATTTCGATAGATTCCATCTTTTTGGACACAGCATAAAAACTGCTGATCCCATACTTGAATCTAGGACGACCGGTTTTGCCGGCGTGTGTTTCGACTGATAAATATTTTAATAAACCAAAAAACCTATATAATCACTATATGAGAAAGATTTATCTCTTGTTCATCCTTCTGTTTCTAATAAGTTTATTTCCAATTTCGGCTATCGGTCAAGAAGAGAGACCCTTAGATGATATGCGTTTGAGCATAGGACAATCCAGAGATTTTTTTATCAAGGTTAGAAATCCTATAGCCGAACAAGACATAATAAATATGGAATTCAGAGGAGGTGCGATGAATATCATAAATATAGATATAGTTGAGCCTCACGAGGAAGTTGAAGATCTTGATGACTGTATCTTTGACTCGGAAAAATTATGTTGTAACGATAATCTTGACTGCAGACTTGATCTTGGTCCCGGAGAGGAACTTAAAATCAGTTATACCGCCACACCTTCTTCTTCTGGCGAGATATCAGGCATACACCATGGACAGGCCGAACTGATTTCAGAGGCTGTTTCGGAAAAAACTAGTCTGGATGACATGGACTCCGTTACTGTCATGGTCGATCCTGTATCAATGGACGGTGAAGTAGTAGAATCCACCGGTTTGACAACTCCTTTTTTGATTTTTCTTTTACTATCAGGGGCTGTTTTTTACATGTTTTATAAGGTTTGATGTTCAACTGTTTAAAGGAACACAGTTTTTAACAATTTAAGATAATTTTTTTTAACTCTAAATGAGGTAATAACTATGAAAATACATGCAATAGGAGGATATAACCAGGTCGGGAAGAATATGACCGCTGTAGAAGTTGATGACGGTATAGTTCTGATCGACATGGGATACGACATGGAAGAAGTCGTAGAAAAAGATCAAGAGATCGAAGAATTAACAACAAAAGAAACTATAGAAACGGGTGCAATACCTGACGATTCTAAAATTCATGAGAAGAAAGACAAGGTCAAGGCAATAGTGATAGGTCACGGGCATCTTGACCACGTTGGAGGAGTACCAAAACTTGCAGGTTCTTATGACTGCCCTATAATCGCTACGCCGTTCACGATGAGCGTTCTAAGACGTATGGTTAAAGAAGACAGAAAGAGCCTTGAAAATGAACTGATTGAAATGGAGCCTGGGGAAAGCTATCAGGCAAGCGAAAATATAGCCATAGAATTTATTAACGTAACTCACTCCATACCAGGAGCTGTACTTACAGCTGTACACACCAACGATGGTACGATGGTTTATGGACTTGACAACAGGCTTGACGATGATCCTGTGCTTGGAGATATTCCTGATTATGAAAGAATCAGGGAACTCGGAGAAGAAGGTGTAAAAGTATTTATAGGCGATTCTACAAGGGTTGATGAACCCGGTAGATGTATGTCAGAAAGCATCGTTAGTACAGAGCTTGTGCACACGATCGATCAGGCATACCAAGATGATAAGGGAGTATTTATAACCACCTTTTCATCCCACATTGAGAGACTAATCAGCATATTAGAGGCTAATGATGGGAGAAGAAAGGTGGCACTGATCGGAAGATCCTTGAAAGAGTATACCGGTTCAGCGGAAGAACTGGGTATGGTGGATCTTAGCGATGTTGAGGTGGTAAGTTACTGGGATGAGACCAACAAACTCCTTGAAAAAATTTCTAAAGAGAAAAGTGAATGGCTTGTTGTCTGTACAGGTCATCAAGGAGAACCCGGAGCAGCCCTAACAAGAATTGCCAAGGGAGAGTACCCGATAGAAATCGAAGATGGGGACAATGTGATTTTCTCTTCTTCTGTCATCCCAAGTCCTTTAAACAGAGCAAGCAGATACAGACTTGACAAGATGATTAAAAGGGAAGGTGGAAGAGTCATAAGCGAAGTCCACGTTTCGGGACACGGTAAAAGAGAAGACTGTAGAGATCTACTCATGATGTTGAAACCTGAAAACTTTATCCCAAGTCACGGAACCACAGAAATGCTTGCATCTCATGTGACACTGGCTAGAGAAGAAGGTTACACTCTCAATGAAGATTTGTTCCTGCTTGAAAACGGGAACACTGTGGATCTTTGAATCAGAGGTGTTAAAATGGAAGACCTTATCAGAAAATACGCCTTGAAGAACAGGGCTGATTACGGTGAGGCTCAGAAAAAAGCTGTTATAGGCAAAGTCTTTGCCGACAACCCTGAACTGAAGAAGGATGCGGGGAAAGTCGTCAAAAAAGCCGGAGAAGTGGTCGCAAAGATCAACCAGCTTTCAGAAGAAGAAGTTCTTAAGGAGATGGAAAAACACGAGTACTTCGAAAAAGAACGAGAAGAAGGTCTTCCGGAACTTCCAAATGTAGATGAAGAAAAAGGAGTTGTCATGCGTATGGCTCCTTTTCCTTCAGGTATGCTACACATAGGAAATGCAAGAATGGCTGTTCTGAATGATGAATACGTCAAAAGGTACGATGGTAAATTGTACCTGGTGATAGATGATACTGCAGGAAGCGAGGAGAAAAAACCTATTCCAGAGGCTTACGAGGAAATCCCTAAAGATCTCGAATGGCTCGGAATAGAGATACATGAGATAATAAGGAAATCGGACAGGATGAATATCTTTTACGAGTACGGAGAAAAATTTCTCGAAGAAGGATGGGCGTACGTCTGTAAGTGCGACGCCAAAACACTGAGAGAAAACCGTAAAAAAGGTTTAGAATGTTCTCACAGATCTAATTCTCCGGATGAAAACCTTAAAGAATGGAAAAAAATGATTAAAGGGCATTATAATCAAGGAGACGCTGTTGTCAGATTAAAAACAGATATGAACCATAAAGATCCTGCTTTCAGGGATAGGGTTCTTTTGAGAGTTTCTCACGTCGACCATCCTATGGTGGACAGGGAATACGATGTTTGGCCGATGTTAGAATTTTCATGGGCTATAGATGACCATAAACTCGGTATAACCCATATACTGAGAGGTAAAGATCTCATGATGGAGAACAAGATGGAAAGATACATGTGGGATCTTCTTGGCTGGGAGGAACCAGAGATACTGAACCATGGATTGATGAATATTGAAGGAATCACCATCTCGACTTCAAAGGCGAAAAAGAATATTGACGAGGGAAAATACATCGGCTGGGAAGACCCTAGGACATGGTCGTTAAAGTCGCTCAAGAAGAGAGGTTTCAAACCTGAAGCGATCCGGAACTTCGTACTTTCTTTTGGAATGTCCGAAAGCAATGTAACAGTTCCTGTAAAGAGCCTGTATACAGAGAACAGGAAGATAATTGATGAGGAAGCAGACAGATATTTCTTTTTGGAAAACCCTGTCAAACTTGAGATAAAAGGATTAAAAGAGAAAAAAATCGCTGAAGCTGATCTACACCCTGAATTTCCTGAGAGAGGTTTCAGAGAAATAGAGGTGGTTCCTAAAAATGGTGTTATCGAAGTTCTGATAGAGAAAGATGATTTTGAAAAGGGTAAAGAAATCAGGTTGAAAGATCTTCTGAACATAAAAATAGAGGAAGATGGTGTAAAAATGATTGGAGGTGGTATAGACTACGCTCTAGATAATAACCTTCCTATTATACAGTGGCTTCCAGCAGAGGACAACAAAAAATGCACCATAGTCATGCCTGACGGCAGTGAGAAAACAGGTTTGTGCGAATCCAATCTTGAAAAAGAGGGAGATGTCATACAGTTCATAAGGAAAGGTTTCGTCAACCCTGTGGATGTGGGAAGTGAAGAGGCAACTTGTTTCTTCACCCACAACTAAAAAATTTTACTTTATCTTGTCCTCTAGGGACTCAACATACATCTTAGCCATCTTGAACCGTCCCTGTTTTAGCTTGTCCTCGGCAAGCTTAAGTTCTAACCTGAAGTCGTACACGTTCTTTCCTTTCTCTTCCATCTTGTCCACTTTTGCCTTCAGCTTGTCTATCCTATCCGTGTATTCATAATAACTCTCTAATTTGCTGTCTGTGATCTTGTGAGGGTTGTGAAGTGTAGGTCTGAAGTCAACGAACCATGGGTCTCCATCGTTGTACTGTGGGTTCTGGATCATACCTGTACCTACTTCCTCCGAAGTTATCCTTCTGGCGAACTGTACTCCGTATTTGGACTCTATCCTGTTTATGTCTTCCATCGACTTTGTCTGCATCTGCACCTCAGTCATAATGTTACCCGAAACAGCCTGCTTAAAGTCAGCAGTAACCTGCGAAGCCATAATCAAACCAATACCCCACTTCCTAAACTCCCTAGCACCTCTCTC
>JALDAG010000054.1 GCA_022729255.1 Candidatus Nanohalarchaeota archaeon
ATAAGAGCTCCGGCAACTACTCGGAGATTGAAGAATTAATTCAAGAAAATCCTGTAAAACTTATCGAAGTGCATAAGTTAGGTTTCTACGGATTCGGCCAGTTAGTTGGAAAGGAAAAACTGGTAAAGAAGTATTGGAATCCTAAAGAAACTAAGAAGGTTCTGGTAACTTTAAGTCCAGAAGAATACCATCCAGAACGGAATCCTGATCCGCTTACCAGGGAAGTTTTTGACGAGTTTGATATAGAGGTTTTTGTTCCTGAATAGAGAAATTTATAAGCTTTCTTTTCGTTGGGAGAGATGGAATTTCATTGGATGGTGGTTGAAAGGTTTATAAATTTCCATTTGAATTGTTTTGTTGAGTGTAAAGATGGTTGAATTCTTGAAGACTACAGCGGTTTCTCATTATCTTGAAGAACTAATAGACAATGCTGAGGACAAGCTGATTCTGATAAGCCCGTATCTGAAGATAAACGACAGGATCAGGGAGCAGCTTGAGGAAAAGAATCGCCTGAAGATAGACGTCAGGGTAGTATACGGTAAGAACAAGCTTGAACCAGAGGAGAACAACTGGTTAAAGGACCTTGACTTTATAACTTCCAGTTACTGCGAAAACCTTCATGCCAAATGTTATCTGAACAACAAGGAAGCGATATTAACTTCTATGAACCTCCATCAGTTTTCCCAGGTCAACAACAACGAGATGGGTATCCGTGTGAAAAAAGAGGAGGACCCGGAAGTTTATCAGGATGTCAAAGAGGAAGCCAACAGGCTGATAAGGATTAGCGAGGAGGTTGAGATCACAGTAGAAAAGAAATCAAAGGGCGAGAAAGGCTACTGTATCCGTTGCAAAAAGAAGATAGACCTGGATCCTAAACATCCCTACTGTAAGGATTGCTACGAAAAATGGGATGAGTACGAGAACAGAGATTACAAGGAGAACCACTGTCATATTTGTGGCAAAGAGATTGAATCTACCATAAATAAACCTGTCTGCTATGATTGCTTCGAAGAGAATAAGGATGAGCTAGAGTTTCCTACTCCTAAGGAAAAGTCCGAGTAGTCACGAGAAATTTATAAGGTTTTGATCGATAAACTAAACATGGTCGAGGTTGTTGTTTTTGATCTAGGAGGTACTCTTTATCTTTCTGAGAAGGGAGTTGCTGAAGGAAACAGGGCCCGTTTCGATAGGATGAAAGGAATGGGCTTTGAAATATCTTGGGATAAGTACCAAAAGCTTACTGAAAGGACAGCTGAAATCTTTGATGAGAAATACGCCGGTTCTGTAAAACGTTTTGAGGACGGCCGCTTTTCGGATATATTATTCGATCTATGGGGAAAGGAGGTCTCCTGGGAAACAAAGGTGGAGCTAGATCGGATTTTCCGTGAGGAATGGTTAAAGAATCAGGAACTGAGAAATAGTGCAAGGGATGTCCTGCAGTTCTGTAAAGATAAAGGCATGAAGATGGGAGTCATAACCAACGGAGATGGGGAGATGACCTCAAGGATCGAAAGGGATGAAATCGATCATTTCTTCGATGTCGTTGTTTGTTCAACCGATGTTGGTGCAGAGAAATCAGATCTTGACCCCTTCCAAGTCTTCCTTGATTCTGTGGACGTAGCACCTGAACAATGCCTTATGGTGGGAAACCGAATGGATGAGGACATACAGGCAAAAAAAGTAGGGATGAAAACCGTTCTTCTGGAAGATGATGCTTTCGAGAGAAGACCTGTAAATGTGAAGCCGGATTATAGAATAGGTGAGCTTAAAGAGCTAAAAGATATAATCAAAGAGGTTTGTTAAGTACTTCCCAGTTCCTTCACTCAGTGCCTCGAAATTTATGAGGTCTTTCTGTATTTAATACTGTTATAGGATATAACAAAAGTTTATTATACTTCTCTTTTTGTTATAAGGTATAACATGGAAATGCTTATAAAGCTCTTTTGTTATATCATTATCATGGTTTCGGAAGAGGCTCTGGAAGACAATATAAGACAGTACTGGAAGTATGCGGAGATGGCCTTTGAAAATTCAGACTACAATACCAGCATTATAATGCATTATAAGTGCATGGTTGCATGTGCTGACCTGGAAATTTACAGAGAAATGAGCACTATACCCTCAAATCACACAAAGCGTTTCAGAGTGCTTGAAAAAAGGTTCCCTGATTTTTACAAGGCCCTGGACAGTAATTTCGGATATTACAGGGATTCGTACGAGCTGGAAATAAAGGAAAAAACTGCCAAGAAGGTGAGGCGTGATGCACAAAAAATTATCGGAAAGGCTGGGATCAAGCCTGAAGAAGATTGAAGAATTCTACTCGGAAAACAGGAAGAATATCTGGGACATTGTCCTTTACGGTTCCTCCGTAAGAGGGGAAGAGCCCCGGGATCTAGATATAGTGATAATATTTGAAGATGTAGACGAAGAAGAATACGACGAGCTTCCATATCAGCTAAAAAAAATGGTTGAGGGGGAAGATTTATCTGTAGACGTCAAGGGCAAATATTTTAAAGAACTCTTTGACTCAAACTTTCTTGCAGGCGGGTCGATAGTTACGGAAGGTTATTGCCTTATTTCGGATGAATTTGTTACCGATAAGCTGAATCTCGATGGATATACTCTCTTTAATTATAGCCTCAAAGATCTTGACAAAAACTCCAAGACAAGATTCACTTACGCACTTAAGGGAAGGAACGACAGTCCCGGGGTTTTGGATAAGCTGGAAGGTAAGCACTTTGCTCCAAAGGTAGTTCTAATCCCTATAGAGGAAACAGATGATTTTAGGACCTTCCTTGGAAGGTGGAATGTTTCTTATGAGGAATACAGGATAGCAATGAGGAGGGGTATTTAGGTTTCTTAAACATTGTAAATTTGTAATTCTCTATGTTCACAGAGTGATCGGGCATCTTGGCCTGGTATTTCTGAGATGTCGCGAGAAATTTATGAGACTTAGTCGGATGGTTCATCTTCTTTCGAGGACGAAGTCTGGTAGATGCCCCTCTAGTAGTTTCTTTACCTCGTCCTTGTTGGGAGGATTTATCGAAATACAATCCTTGTTTTTGTGAAGCTGTACCAATCCCTCCCTGTGCATCTCTTCTATTACATCTTTTGCCTTGTCCCAGTCATGCCTTGGGATTTTGCTCAGAGCCTTCTCGATCGGGATATATCTCCCACCGAAAACACCCCGCCTCCATAATTTGGAAAGTATGGCTTTCTTGAAGTTTTGTTGAGGCTCTTCATCGCCCATGGACAGGTTTTATCTGTCTCGAAGTTTAGAGGCTGTGTAAATAAAAGTTTACATCCAACGTTAATTATTTAAGTATATAAAACAAATGACTGGATTGAGGTGTACTGGGTGCCTGAAATTGAAGATAAATCCGTTCTAGTGGATGTTTTTGGAGAGTCACCTTTCATAAAGGTTGTAGACACTCTGATGGATCATCCAAGCTACGAGTACACGAAGAAGGAGCTAGCCGAGGTTAACGATATTTCCAGACCCACACTCTATAAGATATGGGACAGGCTTGAGAG
>JALDAG010000019.1 GCA_022729255.1 Candidatus Nanohalarchaeota archaeon
TAGTGGATCCTATATGGGTTGAGTGTACTGAAGAACAGCAGAGATGCGAAGAAGAAATGATAGATTCAGGAGTACCAGAAATACAGATAGAAGGAGAAAAATATGAAGGACAAAGAAATCCAGAAGCAATAGGAGAAGCAGTCAATTGTGAGCTTTAAACATCGACTACAACTCTAAGAAAACAATGTTCATCAGTTTCAATGATCTCCATCTGACTGTATGTAACTGCCTTGATGTCAGAACCTGTTATTTGACTGATATCCTGGCCTTTAGCGGTACATTTAAGGATTAATTCTCCCTTTTCTTTTTTTATAACTATTTTGAAATCTTTAAATGCTGTGTTTTCAACGTCTTTAAGGAATACAAGTTGGTCGAGAAAATCATAGAGGAGAGATTTCTCATCCTCGGATGTTATCTCAAAAACTTTTGTTTTTTCTGTTTTAATTCTTTCCAAATCAGTTATTATCGAGAAAAAAGCTTTTCCCGCCAGTTCAAAAGCTTTTTCTAGGTTTTTTGCATTCACTTCAAAACCTATATCTGCGGTGTGCTCAAAAAAAACGAAACCTTGTTCCATACAATTTATTAATGGACCGAATTATTTTAACTTGTTATCTCCAGAAAAATGGTTTTTATTAATGTTAGAACAAATTTTTTTATTGATGGTCGGATACAACACCATAAAACAGGAATATACGAAGGCAGTAAAAAAGGTGGACCCTTCAAATTTATTTAGTTCTTACGGCTTTGAAAACTATTTTTTGAATGATGAAAGGTATGGTAAAGGATCGACTTTTGAAGATAATCCTGATTCAAAGAGCTTTGAAGAATTTAAGAAATTACTAGAAGGAGAGATGGAAAAAAGAAATAATGGATTAGAGCGAGGTATTGATGGAGAAAAAATCGATAAATTCAAAGATGTATATATGACTGAAAAAAGTATTGAGTACGGTGGAAATAATTCTCCTAATTACTCATTCAGCGTTATCAAAGAAAAAATGCCTTCAGGTCTATTTGGATGGACAAGAACAGGTTCAGGCAGGGTTCATGTAAACAACAGGCTTTACAAGGATGATGAACTTAGAACAGTAAGGCATGAAATAACGCATCTATTAAATCCTGGTAAGGACGAATTAACAATAAGGTATCTGAACGGTGATATAGATCCTGAGAACACGCTTTCTTCAAACTACATGTAAAAAAATAATTATTTCTTTGATGTTATGAGAGTTGAAAAAAAGTTTTTGAGAATAAAAGGAGATAAAATAGCTGTTAAAACACATTTTCCTGAGGAAAAACCTGTAGGCACCATTATATTCTGTCATGGTTTTGGCTCGGACAAGGAAGGTAGTTACAAGAAAAGATGCGAATTTTTCGCTAAAAATGGTTTAAAAGCGGTAAGATTTGATTTTAGAGGTAATTATGAATCATCTCTTGATTTTGAACAAGCTAATCTCTCAACAAGAATAGAAGATTTAAAGAAGGTTATTGATGAGTTCAATGATGATGAATTGGTTGTTCATGGAACCAGTTTCGGTGGTTTAGTAGCTATATTAACCGCGAATGAATCAGGAAAAATTGATTTTCTAGCTTTAAGATCTCCTGTAACCAATCTAGAATCGATGTCAGGGATAAGGGATAAAATTAAGAAAAAAGGTTTTTATGAACACATTGTAGGGAAAAAAGTCGGGAAAAAGTTCTTAGAAGATCTTGAGAGTTATGATTTATCCTTTATACACGAAAATATAGATATGCCCACGCTGATAATGCACGGTACCAAAGATGATGTGGTAAATATTAAGTTTTCCGAGACATTTTTTGAAAAACTGACGTGTAAAAAGAGGTTTATCAAGTATGGAGGACAGGGACATAGGTTCGACGAAGAAACGGATCTCCTCTCAATAAACCAAGTTTTGAGATGGTTTAAAGATGAATCAAAAAATAGATTTTAATAGTCTGAGGGAAAGAGCCAAGGAGTTTTACAATGGTTCTGAACCCTCACACGACTTTAGTCATATTGAAAGGGTTAAAAACCTGGCATTAAGGATAGGTAAATATGAAAATGCTGATTTAAAAGTTTTAAGAACCGCTGCATTGTTTCATGATATCGGTAGGGAAAAAGAGAAGAGAGGTAGCATAAACTGTCATGCTGAATGGAGTGCTGAAAAAACGTCTAAGATATTGAGAGAGGAAAAATTGGATTCCGAGTTCATAGAAAGAGTTGTGGAATGTATTTCAGCACACAGATATTCAAGAGGAAAGGAACCGGATACGTTGGAATCTGAGATTCTTTCAGATGCTGACAATCTTGATGCTCTTGGAGCCATAGGTATTGCAAGGGTTTTTTCTTACGGAGGTTCAAACGGAGTAGAGTTCAAGGGAAATAATTCTTCTATACAACATATCCATGATAAGATATTGAGTTTAAGGGACAGGATGTTTACCGATTTAGGTAAAAAGATGGCTGTTGAGAGAACTTTTTATGTTGAGAAATTTATTGAAAGATTCGAAGAGGAGTGGATAGGTGAAAAATAGTTATAAAGTAACCGGAAAAACTCACATTCTTTAAATAACTTATATACTATCCGAATGATTTTAAAATGTTTACAATAGAGTAATAAATATTCGGTGGGATTCGATGGTTAATGATCAGGATAATGAAGTCGACATATATAATGTTTCTAACGATACTGGAAAACAGTATATCAGGATGAATAAAAGGTACATATCAGAAAAACCTGTTACTGATATAATAGAAAAATTTAAAGAAAAATACGAAAACACCAGACTTGCGGCTGTAAAAGTTAGGAATGCTGAGGGAAAAAGTGAGATAACCAACACTCAGCTTTCTGCTGATGATGAAGGAAACATATATCCAGCAAACTTAAGAATGGTTTTGGAGAACAAAACCGTCTTGGATATTGCTCAGTACAAAAAACTTGATCCAAGAGCGAAGTACGGAAAAGAACCTGAGGGAGATTCTTACGATGAACCTTATCTGGTGGAAATCCAGCTTATGGATACAAGTAAAGAAAAGATAGAAGATGTCTTCAACGATTTTTATCAGACATACAGCGAGATACTCGAAGATTTCAGTGAAAGCAAGAGCATTGCTGAAGATGTCAAATGCGATCCTGAATACGGGTCAAAGCACCAGATCTCAGGTTCCAAGAAATCTGAATCAGATACTAAACAGCTTGCTCAAAAGTACAAGGTTGATCTTTCCGGATATTCAAAGGATTCGATAGTTTTACCGGAAGATGTTTTGAACAAGGTTGAAAACACCATAGAAGGACCTCTTAAAAACCCTGATCTATACGAAAACATACCCACCAACAGAAAAGGTATTATTCTTGAAGGAGAACCCGGAGTAGGTAAGACTCTTCTTGCAAAAGTTTTGAGTTCTGAAGCTGATGCTAACATGTATGCCGTGACCGTATCTGATATAATGACGAAATGGGTTGGAGAATCAGCAAAAAACGTTGACAAACTTTTCAACATGGCTAAAGAATACGCTCCGTCCATAATATTTATGGATGAAGCAGATTCTCTATTGATGAGAAGAACCGGTCAGAGTTCTCATAATGAAGATGAGAACATGGTGAACACCCTGTTGAAAAACATGGACGGAATGGAAGAAAACAAGGGAGTTAAAGTTATAGCAGCCACGAATAAAATAGAAAAAGTCGACGAAGCATTTCTTAGATACGGTAGATTTGGAGAACCTATAACACTTGAGAAGCCGAATGAAGAAGCTAGAGAAAAAATCTATGAATTACATACCATTATTAAAAACAGCCAGTTGTTCGAAGAAGAGATAAGAGATTATTTAAGTGATTTTGCTGAAAAATCAGAAGGATTTACTGGTGCAGATATAGCAGGAACCATTCATATAGCTACTGACAAGAGATTGAATGAACTAAAAGAAGTATATGGAGATATAAAAGATATACCTCCAGAAGAGATGAAACTTGACCATAACTATATCTATAAGGCTATAAATGAAAAAGATGTGGAGGAAGAGACTCCACTCGGATTCGAAAGATGAAGACCATTAAACCGCATATACAAATGATTTATAAGCAGGATATCACAAGAGAATCTTAAGGGGATAAACTTGTCAGACTTTTATGCTTTAGAAGTAATCGAGAAAGCCATTGAGGATACAAAAAAATTATTCAAGCCTTTCAGTTTTAAAAATTGGCTTAAGATGGTTCTATTGATGGTTTTTGTTGGAGGAGGTCTTAATAGTTTTTTCCGTATATCCGATATTATTTCTGATCTTGGAGAACAAGTCTTTAATCTGGGAGCTCAAACAGATGGTTCCATAGCTTTTGAAGGTGTTTCTCAAGGAGTGACAGGTTTTGTAGGCGCCCAAGAGTTTACTAGAACAGGTTTATTTGCTTTATTGATAATCTCTTTTTTTGGTATAGTTATAGCATGGATCATATGCAGCAGAATAATGGAGTTTGTATTTGTTAAGATATGTGAGACAAAGAAAATATCTATACTAAATAATTTTAAATCGAATATCAAAAACGGATTAAGTCTATTCGGATTCAATGTTTTAATGTTTTTATTTACTATTTTACTGATAACAATACCTTTTGGACTATTCTTTTTAGGTATAGAACCTATTCCAGTTATAATTATCAGTATTTTAATAATACTGCCTTTTATGATCGTTTTATCACTGGTTTCCATGTTCACGATAGATTTCGTGATAGTTAGGATGTTAGATAAAGAAAAGAATCTTATCGAGTCATGGAAGGATGTACTAAAAATGTTGAGGGATGAATGGAAGCAGACGATTGTCTATATACTTATGAAAATTGCACTTGGAATAGTCACTGGAATCATAACTTTCATACTGTTATTCGTCTTAATGATCCCTATACTCCTCATTGGAGTTTTTTTGGCTATTATAACCTATCTGATATTCACTAATTTTACTGTGTTAGGTATCATCATGGGAGTCTTGTCAGGTCTGATTGTCTTATTGATACTTCTATTGGTTTTATTATCAATTGAGGTACTAATACAAACTTTCTTTAGATATTTCAGTATAAGGGTTTATGAAAAGTTTTCAGACATTGATTTTGTAAAAGGCTAAGCGCTGATCTTTTCGTGGAACATGTTTAGACTTGTCTGTCCATAAAGGTATAGTTTCTTCTCTATGCTTTTTCCTTTCAGAAACTCCTTTATTTTAAGGTGGTCTTCACACTTTTCAACCCAGAAACTGTTGACCGAACCTGATATACTGTTGGGAGGCATTTTATTATCCACAAAGATTGTTTGTTCGTAATTTTTCGAGAATTTTTTGAACTCATTTACAGCTATCTTGTGATTTCTCCTCTTTCTTATGTAGATATTAGGTTTGTAGACAACTAGTTTTTCTCCTTCAGGCATCTTGTTACCAAGTCTACTATCAATAATATCTATATTTAAACGAGATCTTATGTCTCCGATATGATTTAATCTTTTCAATAGATTTTCAACATCAAAGTTCCAGTAACCGTTTTTGGGCTGGAAAGTGATGAGATCTACTTTTGATGTCCCGACCAATGACTCTATAACATTCATCATTATGTTCTCCGTAAGGATGTGATTTTTACATCCTATAAAATTTGATACACATTTTTCTTCTTTATCTATGTGTTTTAATAGATTTATCCGGTTCATAGAAAGTAATTTATAAGATGTTATTAAAAAGCGGTTGGGTGTACGTTCCGCTACTTCCACTAGTTCCTATAGAGGGTCACAAATCTGTCTAAATTTTTATACTTGTAACTAAAAGAATCTTAATCACTCAGACCTTTCAGATCAGTGTCTTGAACTGAAATATCGTTCTTTTCATTTTCTAAATCTTCATCATCTTTATTTTCACAGTGTTTTTCCAAATCTTCATCATCTTTATACTTGTAATCAAAGGATCTCAACTTTCTTTTTTCATCGTAGGAACTCTTGTGTTTCTTCACAGAGTTATAAAATCTTCTAATGTTGTCATGTGATTCAGAACTGTTGTTTTTAAAGAAAACTATTTTTCTTTTTTTCGAGAACTTCTTATCTTCAGATAACAAGAAATCTACGTGTGGGAAATGAAGGTTTTCCGAGAATATCTCGATTTTATCAACGTCTTCCCAGTTCAAAAAACCTTTCATTATGTTTTCTTCATCAAATACCTCAAGTATCTTGGACCATTCTTCATCTTTCTTTATTTCTTTCCTTTCCAATCCATCCCAAAAAACTTTAACATCTCCTAAAACAGATTTAAAAACTTCTTCTCTGTTCTCATCATATGATACGCTTTTTTCTTTCCAGGTCATTTTATCACTTATTACTTTCGATTGTCTCCAAATTATTGTTCCATAAATAAAGGTTTTTAGCGGCGTAATAAATGTTGTCTATGGTCAGGACTAAGGGGCCAAACCTGTCCTCAACACCAAAATTATAGGGTCTGTGGTAAAGCAAAAGCGACTGATGCGTATCTAGTTCGTCTATCAGGTAAGGGTTGTCATCTATGTAAAAATCATAACCGAGTTCGGCTTTTTCGGTCTCCGAACCATCAACGGATATGAGGTTGTCATAGTGTATGCATTCATATAAACCATTTTTCTCCAGCCATTGAGATACTCTACCTGGATAAGGATTTTCAGTAACTATATCTGTCTTAAAATTAAAGTTCAGTTCTTCAAGACTTTTTTTAACGATTTTTTTATCATCCAACAATTTTATGTCCTCATAGCTGTTTTTCCAGACATCATGGAGTATATCGATACAGTCCTCAGTACTTATACCGAATTCGTTGAACTTCTCACCCCAATCCTTGTAATCATCAATTGAGAAGATCGAGAACCTTGTTCCTTTGAACATCAATTCATCAACATACTGATTGTTCAGTCTGTATATAACCTCTTCATGACTTCCTGCTAAAGTTCCGTCTATATCTAATGCAACATGGCTTATTGTCATAAAAATTTTTTAGGACATAACAGTTAAAACATTTTTGAGAAAAAAGAAAAAATAAAAGAGAGACGGCTGCTATTATCTTCTAGCAGCTTTGACGTCTTCTCTCTGCACAGTCTTTCTGTCAGCATGATGAGCATAATCTCTAGCTTTCTCAGCTAGGTCATGAGCTTTGTCTTCGATCTCATCTCTCAGAGCTTCTACTGCATCGTCAGAAACTCTTTCTGCTCCTGCCTTTTTTAGAATTCTTTTCAATGGTGCAAGTGGTAGTTCAGCCATATTTTTCACCCCCTGTACTTTTATACACCATCGTTCTTTATAAATCTTAGGTCAAAAAAGGCGTAAAACACCATATCAGACTACATGTATAAGATTCAACAATCGTTAAAGACAACAAAAAATTCTACCCATCTGTTCTGACATCAAAACACTGACTGATACAAATTAACCATAAAGAATTGAAATAAAAAAATTGGCTTTAATAAAGAAGTATGGAACTTTTGTTAGATGCGAATTTTTTGGTGCTTCCGTTCCAGTTTAACGTAGAAATTTTTGATGAGTTCGAAAGACTTTGCGGTGGAAGTTATGAATTATATACACTTGAAAGAACACTTAATGAGGCAATGAATATAAAAGACGGCAGATACAGAAAAATGCTCAAAAAACTCCTTGATTTAAAGGACATCAACGTGATCAACACCAGAGCGAATAAACCGGTAGATCAGGAACTCTTAGAACAGGGAATGAAAGGTTTTGTAATATGTACAAACGATAGAGATCTTAGGAACAAGCTTGACAACATTGAACTTCCACACATATACTTGAGACAGAAGAACCATCTTGAGGCAAAAAACATGAGAAGATTGTAGGAAAATCCGTGCATATGGACAAACACTTAAAAAAATAGAAAAAATGTTTATACTAGAAATAAATGTTCTATAAAAAGGTGAACACAAATGGTAGATGACCACTGGAGAGAACTTCCAACAGGACCTGATGTACCTGAAGAAGTTTTCGCTGTAATTGAAATCCCAAAAGGAAGCAGAAACAAGTTTGAATACTCGAAAGAATTTGGCACATATGTTCTTGACAGAGTGCTTCACAGCCCACAGTATTATCCTGGAGAATACGGCTTCATACCAAAAACTATTTACGATGACGGAGATCCCATGGACATAATAGTTCTTATGGATGAAAAAACGTTTCCTGGTTGCATAATAGAAGCAAGACCCGTAGGTCTTATGAGGATGATCGATGGTGGAGAAAAAGATGATAAAATACTGGCAGTTCCATCACAGGATCCAAGGTACAACGAGGTAAAAGACATAGATGATGTCGCATCCCATACAAAAAAAGAGATAGCTGAATTTTTCCGAACATATAAGAATCTTGAGGAAGGAAAAACTGTTGAAGTCAACGGCTGGGACGGAAGAAAGGATGCACTAAAAGCTGTTAAACACTCAGTAAAACTATACAAAAGAAAGTACGGATAAAAAATGTACAAAAAAGCAACCGTAAAGGAATTGATAAGAGTCGAACCCAAACTGCTTGGAAGAGATGTCGAAAAATCTGTTTTCGACAGTCTTAGACTACAGTTTGAAGGAAAAATAATCAAAGATCTAGGCATGGTACTTAAAGTAGAAAATATAGACGAGATAGGTGAAGGAACCATAGAACCCGAAGATGCTGGTGTTCACTACCCTGTTACCTATAAACTTTTCTCCTATGAACCAGAGCTTCATGAAGTAATACAAGGAGAAGTAACTGATGTAACAGAGTTCGGAGCATTTATCAGGATAGGACCTATCGAGGGGTTGTGCCACATATCCCAGATAATGGATGACTACGTCAACTTTGATGAGAAACAAGAGATGCTAGTCGGAAAAGATGGTTCAAAAACTCTTAAGACAGGAGATGTTGTAAGAGCAAGAATCACGGCCGTTAGCATGAAAGAAGAATCTGATAACAAGGTTAATCTAACGATGAGACAGCCAACCCTTGGCAAGTTGGAATGGATAGAAGAAGAAATAGAAGAGATTGAAGAAGATGAAGAAGAAGAGTAGGTGATGATATGGCAGAAAAAGCATGTAAAAACTGTAAAAGACTAGTAGAAAAGGGTAATACCTGTCCTATTTGTAAGAGCAATGAATTAACAACTTCATGGAAGGGCATGATAATAGTGTATGACTCAGAAACTTCAAAACTGGCTGAAGAAATGGAAATAAGCAGTCCAGGAAAGTATGCTATCAGGGTAAAAGGATAATAGGTGTGAAAAATGGAGATAAACATCAAAGAATCAAAAGAAAATCCTCTGGTCGGTAGAAAAGAATATTTTCTTGAGATAAGCCACCAGAAAGAAGCGACTCCTTCAAAAGAAAAAATCATCTCAAAATTTTCAGCTGAAAACGATGAAGACCCGGAAAAAATAGAGTTAGGATCTATCCAAACCGGATATGGAACCGGTTTTTCAAGGGTCAAACTGAAGGTTTACGATGAAAAAATCAGAGAAATTGAAAAAGAAGAAGATGAAGGAGAAACAAACGAAGAAGATAAAGAAGAATAAGAGGTGAAAAAATGGGAAAGCATTCAAAAGTTGATAGGTGGGAAAAGTACAGTGAAAAAGGAGAATTGGATGGAAAGATATGTCCAAGGTGCGACTCACTTCTTGCTCAACACAAGAACAGAGAGACCTGTGGAAAATGTGGATACTCCAAGATTCAGAAATAGAGGGTTAAAACCCTCTTAAAACCAAGTATTATTTCTTATTTTTCTTTAACTAACAAAATCTTCGGTTTAAAAAAATTGAAATACAACAGGTCTTCATAAAATGATAACATTAGGTATCGAATCAACGGCTCACACGTTCGGGGTGGGTGTAGTAGTAGATGGAGAAGTAGTTGTAAACCAAAAATCTATGTATAGACCTGAAAAAGGAGGTATACATCCAGGTGAAGCCTCTGAACACCATTATGCTAATGCTGTTAATACTTTAAAAAATGCTCTGAGTTCAGCAAACATAGAAAAAGAAGAGATAGATTCAATAGCTTTTTCTCAAGGTCCTGGTATACCTCAATGTTTACAAATAGGGGCAACTACTGCCAGAAGCCTTTCTCAAACCCTTGATATTCCATTGGTAGGTGTGAATCATTGTTTGGCTCATATAGAGATTGGGAAAAAAGAAACAGGTGTTAAAGATCCTGTAACGCTTTATGTAGCCGGAGGTAACTCTCAGGTGATTGGTGCAGCAGGAGGCAGGTACAGAGTGTTTGGAGAGACACTTGACATTGCTATAGGTAACGCAATAGACAAGGTAGCTAGAAAGATAGGGATACCTCATCCTGGAGGTCCTGAACTTGAAAAACTTGCGGAGAAAGGAGAAAAATTTATCGAGTTACCGTATGTTGTCAAAGGAATGGATTTCTCTTATTCTGGACTTGTTACAAAAGTTCAGAGAGAACTAAAAAACCACAAAAAAGAGGATATATGTTACTCTTTTCAGGAACATGCTTTTGCGATGCTTGTAGAGGCAACTGAAAGAGCTATGGCTCACACGGGTAAAAAAGAAGTTTTAATCACTGGGGGTGTTGCCGCAAACCAGAGATTAAACCAAATGATGGAAACAATGGCCCATGAGCGTGGAGCTATCTCGGTAAAATCGCCTCTGAAGTACTGTATGGATAATGGAGCGATGATAGCCTATACAGGACAGAAAATGTTGAAAAAAGGGGTTAATACACAATTTAAAGATTCCGGTATTAGACCGGGTTGGAGAACCGAACAGGTGGATGTTCCATGGCTTTAGAAAATAAAATAGAGAAAGCTGTAAAAATATTGAAAGAAGGAGGTACTTTGATATACCCTACAGAGACATGTTACGGTATAGGGTGTGATGCAACACATATTAAGGCAGTAGAAAATATTTACAAGTTGAAGAAAAGAGATACGAATAAAAAACTTACTTGTATAGTCGATTCTATTGAAACAGCGGAGAAATACTGTGTACTCACTGAATTGGAGAGATATATTTGCGAAAGATTTATGCCAGGTCCCCTCACAATCGTCGCAGAAAAGAAGGAAACAATTCCTGATGTGGTAAATCAAGAATTTGCTTTCAGGGTTTCTTCAGACAAAATTTGTAGGAAACTTTCAAAAGGACTTGGTAAACCCCTAATAGCTACCAGCGCCAATATCTCTGGAAATGAATCTTCTTATTCTGTAGAAAACATATCCGAAGAATTAGTCAAAAAAGCAGATTTTGTAATCGATACAGGGACGCTTGAAAGAAATAGTCCTTCGACCATAACAAGTTTCAAAGATGGAAAACTTGAAGTCTTCAGGGAAGGACCAATAAGCAAAAAAGATATAGCTATGGAGGTGAAACGGTTTAAAAATGGTTAAAAAATACGATAAACAGGGCGCTGAAGCTAAAATTTTATTTAAAGACGGTGAAGTGATTAAGAAGAGGGTTAAAAAAGGCTACAGAAATGAGATACTTGACAAAAATATCAGGGATGAAAGAACCAGGGAAGAGTCTAGGCTGATGAAAAAAGCGAGAAAAGCAGGTGTGAGAGTCCCAGAGATTTTTGAGGAAACCGGTAATACTCTAAGAATGGAGTTTGTGAAGGGAGAAATATTTCGTGAAGTTTTTGAAGATAGGAGTGATCTCTGGGAAAAATTGGGTGAAGACATCGCAAGACTTCATTCTCAAAACATCATACATGGTGACTTGACAACGTCAAACATGATTGTTGAAGAGGATGATATATGTTTCATAGATTTTGGCCTCAGTTTTTCTTCTGAAAGACTTGAAGACAAAGCAACTGACATAAGATTGCTTAAACAGGTCTTGGAAGCTACTCATCACAAAGTTTCAGAAGAGGCATTCGATAAAATAATGGAGGGTTATTCAAGTATAGAAAACAGGGAAAAGCTTGAGAAAAGACTTGAAGAAATGAAGGGTAGAACAAGGTACAACTAGTTTTGAATCCAAGAAAAGGATATTTAAAACTTCACAAGTAATCATAACTGTTAACTAAAAAAGTGGTAACAATGGCAAGAATGCACTCAAGAGGAAGAGGTGTCTCGGGTTCAACTAAACCAAAGAACCCTGACCTCAGCATGGTGGACTATGAAGAAGAAGAGATTAAAGACCTCATCACAAAGCTAGCAGATGAAGATATGATGCCTTCTGAGATCGGGCAGGAACTCAGAGATCGTTATGGTATACCAGATGTCAAAGCTGTTACAGGTAAATCCATAAACGAGATATTAGAAGAGGAAGAAGAAGCGCTTGAGATTCCCGAAGATCTTTATAAATTGATGGAGAAAGCTATTCAGATAAGGGAACATCTAGAAAGGAACAGGAAAGATATGGAGTCTAAGAGAAGTTTAAGCCTTACTGAATCAAAGATCAGAAGACTAGTGAAATATTACAGAGGGAATAAACTGCCAGAGGACTGGAAGTACTCCATAGATAAAGCAAGGCTTTACGTCAAGTAAATAAACCTTTCTATATTTATTTTTTTGAGGTTTTAAGTCTGAAAAAAAGATTTTTTGAGTTAGCAGAAGAAGCGGCTAAATTTCTAAGAGATACTGAACACGAAATTCTTGTTATAAGTCATTATGATTGTGATGGCATATCTTCAGCTGTAGTTGCCAATGTGATGCTTGACGAGCTTGACAAGAATTTTGAACAGATGTTTGTAGATGAGTTAACAGAAAAAAAGCTTGAAATGATTGATGGAAGATATGACCAGAAAGTCGTTTTCTTCACGGATATAGGCAGCGGGCAAAAAGATATTATATCCGATATTTTTGGAGATAGGATGGTTGTGATAGCTGATCACCACGAGGTAGCAGAGGACGGAGAAGTAGATATCCATGTTAATCCCATGCTTATTAACAACGGTGAAGAGATAGATGGAGGTGAAGAGATCTCGGGTGCGGGTGTCACCTATGTGATAGCTGATAAAGCGCTTAAAAATTCGGATGAACTACTTCAGTTCGCACTCATAGGCGCTACAGGAGACATTCAAAAGAAGGATAACACCTTCTCTGGTATGAACCGTGAATTTCTGGATGAAGCGGAAAAAAAAGATGTTATCAACGTAAAGAATGGTTTAAGGCTTTATGGAAGGAGTAGCAAAAGTCTTGTAAAAGCTTTGAAGTATACCACTGATCCATTCCTGGATGGTATATCTAATGATGAATCCGGGACAGTTCAGTTCTTAAGAAACATCGGAATAAATCTTAGAGATGATGGAGGCTGGAGAACTCTCTCAGATCTTTCTGAAGAGGAGGAAAGAAACATAATCCACGGGCTTATAACAAGAGGTTATGAGAATGTTGAAAACCTTCTTGGAAAAGTATATGTGCTGAAAAATGGTTGGGAGATACAGGAGTTTTCCTCACTTATGAATGCTTGTGGAAAGCTTGAAAAACCTGAGAAAGCTCTCGATATATGCATCAATGCAGAATACGATAAAGCATGGGAAATCAAGAAAGAGTACGGGAGAAAGATAAGCAAGTACATGTCACTTCTTGAGAGGAAGATGGATGACGAAGATTTTGTTGAAAAAACTTCTTTTGGTACTTTGATCAAAGCTGGAGGAAGAATAAATCCCAACATGATCGGGACAATCACCACTATCGCCACAAAATCAGGTATGGTAGAGGGACCGGTTGTCTTGGGTCTTGCCGAAAAGGGCGAGGATAAAATCAAGGTGTCCTCTCGGTTGACTGATGGATACGAAGACAAGGTACAGCTAAACAAATTGATGGAAGAAAGCTGTGAAAAAGTCGGTGGAAAAGGTGGTGGACACAGGATGGCGGCCGGCGGAAAGATACCGAGAGAAGAACGGGACAGGTTTATAAAGATTATAAAAAATTCTTTAAAACAGTTAAAAGATTAGGTCACGACAAATAGAGAGTGTGGTTAAAAATGGCAAAATCAGTTGCACAGAAAAATTGGTATGAAATAATTGCACCGGATGTTTTTGATAAGGCAAAGATCTCAGAAACACCTTCGGACAGAGAAGAAAAAGTTCTTAACAGAACCATAAAAGTAGGTTTAAAGGAACTTGTTCCAACTTCAAACAAATATTACATGGATGTTTTTCTACAGATATATAATATCGAAGGGAACAAGGCACACACCAAACTCAAGGGTCACAAAACATCCAAGGAGTATGTCTCAAAAATGGTGAGACGGAGAAGCGATAGGATAGATAAAGTGATGGATGTAAAGACAAAGGACAACAAAAAAGTAAGGGTCAAGATAATAGCCGCAACAATCAACAACACTACCTCTATAACCAAAAAATCTATCAGGAAAAAAATAGAGGAGATAGTCAGAGAAGAAGCTTCAAAAAACAGGTTTGTAGATTTCATGAACAGCATATTTCAGAACGAAATTCAACAACGGTTGGAGGAAAACTGCAAGAAAATTTATCCTCTGAAAACCATCGAGTTCAGGAAAACAGAACTTATTGAAAACTGATTTTCCTGGACGTTCAGTAAACTTTTTCTTTTTCAACGAGGAACGTTTATTAGTTATAGCCCGGTGGTGTAGCGGTCAAACATAGGAGGCTTTGGATTTTAATTAAAAAAAGATACCTCCTGCCCCTGGTTCGAATCCGGGCCGGGCTAATCAACTAAGTTATTCTTCCTCCCAAAAAAATTTTATAGTAAAATAATTATGATGCCCTGAGAAATTACCATAATAGGATTCTTAGCAACTCTATTAACTGTAATTACTGAAGAACTTATTACAAACAGTTCATTGACCTAAATTAAAAATTGAAGGTTAATTTACTCTAGTCTTTCATCGGTTTCCAAAATATATTTAAAAAACAACACTTACTTGTTACCTTATGGTCAATAATAAAAATGATGGTTTATCGGATTATGGCGAAAAAATCAAGGAAGCGGGTAAAAAAGGTATCGCTGTATTAACTACTTCAGTACTCTTAGGAGTATCAACTGTTACAGGATATGCAGCTGATCCCTCTGATTTCGTAATGCAGGATGAGAAAGTGAGGACGTATGCAGAAAAACATATTGATAAAGAAGAACATGAGACATTTCAAAACCTTTACCACATGCTTGAAGAAGGTTTAGCTGCTGGAGACAAGTACGGCATGGAAAGGTATGAGATGATGGTGGAAAACCTTGTTGACATGCATGCTGAAGGAGATAAAGATCTCTACCTTGAAAAAATCAAAGATCTGAAACCACATATCGCTGATCTTTTCTACGGAGACCAGGACGGAGAAATAGATGAAGAAGAATACAACAAGCTCCTTGAAAACCATAGGGACAACAGAGCGTTCAAGACGATAAAGGATAAAGTAAACAAGAAAAAAGTTTTCAACTTCTTGATAGATTCATTGGAGAATTATGAGGATAAATCCGAGAAGTTCCAAGACGAAACAGGTCTCATGATAGACCTTGATCGTTTAGCAGCTGAAATATCCTATGAAGATATCACTGAAACATCGATAGATGACAGAGCTGAGCTTGCAAAAATCATCAAGGAATCCAAAGACGATCTTTTTGAATACATAGAAGAAAATGATTTATCAGAAGACAACTTTGCTCTTACAGCTTTTGATATGTTTATAGCAAGACATGGAGAATAAAAAATAGTTAACGGGGGATTTCAGCATCCTCCTCAACTTCTATTCCTTCTTCCCTATACCTTGTTAAATTTTCTAACGGTATTTCAAGTCTATTAGTTTCAGATAGATCATCCTGGCTAAAACTCTTAATCTCTCCCCTTCCTATTACGATTATATCATCAAGGAAGAAAGCCCTACCTGCAGAACTTATATTTAGTTCATGAGCCTGAATGTTATCCTTGAAGTCTATAATCAATGCCTCTTCGTTTGTTGGTAGGAACATTATACCTGATTCAGGATCGATCTGAAACGATTTCATGTCATGTGTGACTCGGCTCCATCTAACATCAAAGACCTCTCTGTCTATCTTGTCTCCTGTTTCGAGATCAAATGTGCTGGTCGTTAAATTGAAATCATCCGGATCCCGGCTAATACTGATAAGCGTGTTATTCACATCGAATAAAAATCCTGATCCATCATCGAAACTGTTCTTGAACTCCAATTCTTCTAATGAAAAGTGTTGGATGGTGCTTTCTTCCTCCGTTATGAATAGGTCTTCACCGCTGAACCTTACCTCTGGACGGAAATCACCTGATAATCCCTCAATATTTTCATCTATTGAGAAATCATCCGATAAAATGTAA
>JALDAG010000048.1 GCA_022729255.1 Candidatus Nanohalarchaeota archaeon
ACCAGAATCATTGATCGAGACAGGTCTAAAACCTGATCCAACGATGTTGATGGATATAAAGGATATCAATAGTACACTGGAGGGTATATAAACCCTCTAGAAAGTTTTTATTTTTTTATTTTTCTGAATTTTTCGATAGATTCTTTCCTTTTCTCATCATGGTCAACTATTGGATACGGATAATCATCCCCTAAAATACATTTTGAAGATTTTTGAGTTTCTTCCGACATCTTATAGGGTCTATGGATGTATTTATCCGGGACTTCTTCAAGTTCAGGTATGAATTTTCTGATGTAGGTTCCATCAGGATCATATTTTTCTCCCTGTGTCCAAGGATTAAAGACCCTGAAAAATGGCTGGGCATCGGTTCCGATAGAATAAGCCCATTGGACTCCACCTATCATTGAAGAAAGCTCTGCATCTACGAACTTTCGACTGAAAAATCTATGAACTTTTTTCCAATCAAGCCATAAATCCTTACATGCAAAGCTTGTTACAGCCATTCTCGCTCTGTTGTGCATCCAACCAGTCTTTTCAAGTTCTCTCATACCAGCATCTATGAATGGGAAACCTGTTTTTCCTTCTGCCCATCTTTTAAATTTCTCTTTATCATCAACCCAGTTTATACCGCGAAAATCTTCGATAAAAGCTTTTTCAACCGTTTCAGGCCAGTTCCATAATACTTGAAAATAAAAATCTCTCCATGCAAGCTCTTCCTGCCACACCCTAACACCTTCATCATAACTAGGATTTTTTTCCCTCAATCTTTCCATCTCCCAGAAAACTTCTCTTATGGATACCGTTCCGAACTTGAGATGAGGTGAAAGCTTAGAGGTACCTTCTTTCGAAGGAAAATCTCTTTTTTCACCATAAAAACCTATTTTATCCTTGAACTTTTCTAGTCTTTCAATTCCTCCTTTTCTTCCGGGATTCCATGCCCAATCGATTTTTTCCGGTTTATCGAACCCGAGTTCTCTAAGAGAAGGTATCTTATCGGATCCAAGCTCGGGCACTACGTATTTTTTAACCTTTTCAGGCCTTCTTTTTTGGTTTTTAAACCATTTCTTCATGAAATATGTATATACTTTGTAAGGTTTCCCCTTGTTTGTCGTTATCTCTTCCTTTTCGAACATCACGATGTCCTTTACTGTTTCCACTTTAACATCCAGAGATTTCCTAACATCTCTCAAAAGGTCTCTAAAGTAAGGTGTGTAGTCTTGGTTAACCACGATTTTATCGGCTCCGGATTCCTCGACCAATTTTTTTAGTTCCTCAACAGGTTTCCCGTGTCTCAAAACCATTTTTTTACCTTTCTGCTCTTCTAGGTTTTCCTTGAACTCTACCAGAGAATCCCTCCAGAACTTAACCCTTGGAAATCCTAGATCAGCCTCTGAAAAATATTTTTTGTCCACACAGTAGAAGGGAACAACTTCTTCAGAACTCTCTGAAGCTTTTCTTATACTCGTGTTGTCATGCTCTCTAAGACTTCTTCTCACCCATGCTATCATTGTCATACAAAAAAAATTGGTGACCCAACAATTTAAAAACAATTATATATGTCGGTTTTGATTTTTCACCCATGGAAGAATTAAGAGAAGAGGTTAAAAAAACAAGGGAGATGGAACATGTTGTTGATCCTCTTTTTCTAAATAGGTGGTCTCCCAGGGCCATGACGGGCGAAAAAATATCTGATAAAGAGCTTAAAAGCCTTTTTGAAGCAGCAAGATGGGCTCCTTCCTCCTACAACAACCAGTCATGGAGATTTGTTTATGCAAAAAGGGAGGATGAAGAATGGAACGATTTTTTAGGACTCCTTGTGGATGGGAACAGAAAGTGGGCAAAAGAAGGAGCGGTTCTTATCGTGATTTTATCAAAGACAACTTTTGATTACAATGGAAAACATTCGAGAACTCATTCATTCGATACAGGTGCTGCTTGGGAAAATCTTGCCTTAGAAGGAGCTAGGAGAGGTCTTGTTGTCCATGGCATGCAGGGTTTTGACTATGATGAAGCTAAAAAGTTGGTTGGAGCTTCAGAGGAGTTTGAAGTTGAGGCCATGGCAGTTGTAGGAAAAAGAGCTGACAAAGAGAAGTTACCAGAAGAATTAAGGGAGAATGAAAAACCCAGCAAACGAAAACCGGTGGAAGAGATAGCATTTAGGAGAAGTTTAAAGTAAAGACACTTTTTTATTTCTGTCATCTCAATTCTTGACGAGGAGTTCATTATGTCGGAAGAAGTATTCCAAAACATCAAAGAATTTCTGGATGAAAAAAATGTTGAATACACTTATTTCAATCATAGACCAGTGAAAACAAGTAAAGAAGCAGCCGAAGTTAGAGATATGACTATCGAAGAAGGTTTGAAAAGAGGAGCTAAGGCTATGGTTATAAGGAGCGAAGGAGAATATTTTATGTTTGTATTACCGGCTAACAAAAAAATCGATTTCGATTCTATCCGTGATGTACTAGATACTGATAGTGTGAGCCTAGCAGATCCCAAGAAGGTTGAAGATATAACCGGCTGTAAAGTCGGTGGTGTACCACCATTCGGAAATCTTTTTGACATACCCGTTTTTGTTGACCCTCTTCTATTTGAAAACGAAAAAATCGATTTCAATGCGGGAATGAGAACTGTTTCAATGGAATTAGAAGCAGATGAGTGGAGAAGAGCTGTGGACCCTGTGGTTGTAGATTTTTCGAAGTGAAAAATAATTCAACTTATAGTGATAGAATTTTTGGGTATCAGGAAAAAAGATATTGTTATTGGGGAGGGCGGGGTTCGAACCCGCGACCTCTGCGTAGCCCACAGTAAATGTTTGTTGGCATCCACACCCGTCTCAGAGCGCTTCAAGCTTAGATCATCGCTCCCGGCGAAAAACCAGGAACTCAGAGCTCACAACCAAATGCCCAGGAAAACTGGTACAAGTTATGAGCGCAGTGCTCTAACCACCTGAGCTACCTCCCCAGGTTTCAATTCGGATATGTATTTCTTCTCACTGAAAATTTATTAAGACTGGTGTTTTATCTTAAGAGTTCTAATATTTGGGATAAAAAAGCAACTTTTCTAAAGTTCATCTTAAAATCTTGATAGTTTCTTTAGCTATCTCGAGTTCCTCATCCGTCGGTATCACAAAAGCCTTTTTTTCCGAGTTTTTACGGGTGATTTCCATTTTTTCACCCCTTATCTTGTTTTTACCATAATCTATCTCGAAACCAAGGTATTCAAGATCCTCTAAAATGTTTCTCCTTAGTTCAACAGCGTTTTCCCCTATACCTCCTGTAAACGCTATTGCATCAATCCCGTTCATTGCAGCAGAATATGCGCCAATGTATTTCTTTAACCTATATTTAAAGACGTTTATAGCCCTTTCTGATTTTTTATCTCCTTTTTCAGCATTTTCTATTAACTCCTTGAAATTTGATGTACCCTCAGAAAGTCCTTTGAGACCGCTTTCTTTGTTCAAAATTTCCTCAACTTCTTTTGAAGTAATACCTTCTTTTTCCATGATGAAAGGAATTATAGCAGGGTCAATGTCCCCGGATCTAGTACCCATCACCAAGCCTTCTAGAGGAGTGAATCCCATCGATGTGTCCATAGATTCACCTTCCTTAACTGCTGTTACAGATGCTCCGTTTCCAAGGTGACAGGTCACAATATTGATATCTTTAATTTCTTTGTTCATCATCTTAGCTGTTCTTTTCGCTACAAATCTGTGAGATGTGCCGTGAAAACCGTACTTTCTTACCGAGTAATCCCTGTAAAACCTGTAAGGGATACCGTATAAATATGCTTTTTCATCCATCGATTGATGGAAAGAAGTATCGAACACAGCTACATCCGGTATTTCGGGAAGTTTTTCCCTACAGATCTCAATACCTTTCACGTTATGTGGATTGTGTAATGGAGCTAGGAAAGATAATTTTTCCAGTTCATCCAATATCTCATCAGTCACTATCACGGGCTCCTTGAATTTCTCTCCTCCATGAACAACCCTGTGTCCTACCGCGTTAATCTCTTCGAGAATATTTTTTTCCTCCAACTTTTCCAAAATCAGGTCTAGTCCTCCAGAATGTTCGTCTACATCCACTTCAATCTCATTTCCATTTATGCTGAGAACAGAATTATGGACAGGTATTCTGGTCAGAGAACCTTTCAGGATTTTTTCATCTTTTTTTGGATCCACCACCTGAAATTTGATAGATGAGCTCCCGCAGTTCAATGTAAACACTTTCAAATTAAACCACCTAACAACCTGCTGCTTCTCCTATTGCTTCTGGATTTCTTTGTCCTTCATATTTTTCTCCTTCTATCTGTATTTCTGGTACTCCTGAATCTATCATTTCTTCTTCGCATCTCTGCTGTTCTTCAGTACACTCAACCCATATAGGATCCACTA
>JALDAG010000039.1 GCA_022729255.1 Candidatus Nanohalarchaeota archaeon
AAGCCATTCCTATATTTTGAGGAACTCGAGTCAGAGGAGAAAATAATCAAGGAAACACTCAAAAATATCGAGGATTCTAGGGGTAAAACCGCCTACAAAAAGATCAGGATAGAAAAAGTTTGTCGGGATTAAATATTTTTTTCCAAAACATTGATTCCAAGAAAAGTTTTTCAAAGATGTTTTCACAAATTTTTTTTATGTCTTAAAGGCTGATGTGAATGGATATTGATGAAAAATTTGTGGAAAAATACCATGAATTATACGGTGAAACACAGGGAGTTCTGCCCAAAAAACTTGAGGAGTTCGGGGAAAAGTACAGGGAGAAAAGGTTTCTCACGAGAGAAGATCTTTACAGCATAGCCTACATGTCATCAACTAGAAGCGCTTACCATGTAAAGAAAAACCCTGAGAAGAGATGCAAACAGGTATCCGCCAATGCACTAGCATTGAGAGATGATTTTTCCAAGATAGGTGTTTTGACTTTGTTGAAGGGTTTCAAGGCTCCAACTGCGTCCTGCGTTTTGACAGCTTCTGATCCTAATAAACACGCCGTTGTTGATACAAGGGTGTGGGCATCACTGGAAAGAAAGGGTTTTGTTGAAGGTAGGAAGGAAAGCTTTGGACCAGCGGATTACGTTGAGATGATAGGACACATCAGAAAAATCGCCGATAAAACCGGTTTCAAAACCTCCGAGATAGGTTATGCGCTTTTCGCTTATGACTACGATGTGAGGGAGGGAACGCTTCACTGAAATAACTGGTTTCAAACCCTGATGATCGGGAAAACTTATACTAGAGCGCTTCTAGTATCAAAAAACTGCTTTTAGACGGTCTCTAGTTCGTGTTTTGTATATCTCCTGTTTCAACCACAAGGTTTTTTGATTCTGATAAAGAAGGGGTTACAAGTATAAAAAAATTGACTGAAAAATAGATTGAGTGTGCTTGACAATGGAAGAAAAAAACTGTACCACATGTGGAGCCAACCTGGACTCTGAGGATAACTACGTTGTTTTTTCGTGTCCTAAATGTGGAGAAGAAGATATCAAAAGATGCAGTAAATGCAGAAAACTTTCAAACAAATACGAATGTACTAACTGCGGTTTTCTGGGACCGTAAATAGTTTAGAAGAGGTTTTTTTAATGGGAAAGATAGGTGTTGTGATAAAGTTGATGCCTGAGTCTCCTGAAACCGATCTTGAAAAGATCAAGGAGGAAGTGAAAAAACTTATCGATGTCAGCGACATGGATGAAGAAAACGTTGCTTTTGGACTGAAAGCCGTTATGGTATCCACCGTTGTAAAGGACGATGAGGGTGGAACCGATAAAGTGGAGGAAAAACTAAGTAGTATAGAGGGAGTTCAGTCGGTTGACGTTGAGGACGTTCAGAAGCTCTAGAACGTCTTTCTTCCCTTACATATGTCGCAACCAAATTCTCTTAGGCATTCTCTGCAGACAGCTGATCCGCAGAAATCACAGGTAAAGATTTTTTCGGAGACCTTTCCACACGACTGACAATTCGATGCCATAAATGTTATTTAAAAAAAGAGGGTTTATAAAAGATGGCTAAACAGACCAAACAAACTATATGTGTTCACTGTGGCAGAACCGCCACAAGGATGAACAAGAAGAGACAACCTGTTTGCACGAAACACAAAAATAGGGAACCTAAGGACATCGGATGTCCCGAATGCGGTTTCTCCATGACGATAAAGGAAGGCAGGTACGGGTATTTCTGGGGATGCACAGGTTATCCCGGCTGTGACAAAACGATTTCCATCAAAAATAGCTTGAAGATGAAGAAATACAGGGATGAAGACGTAGAAGTTGTCATCGAGGACGATTAATTCTTTTTATTTGTACGGACCTGGCAGGATTTGAACCTGCGACCGCTCGGTAGCTTCTTCCCAAAAAACAAATTTTTTGGAACCCGAAGCCGAGCGCTCTCTCCAGACTGAGCTACAGGCCCTTTCGCTTCACAAAAAAGATATGTTTCCCAAAATATTTAAGAAGAACTAGTTCTCGCCCACGATGTCTTTACCGTATGACTCCGTGAAATCCTCTATGTATCCCTTAACAGCAGGAATAATGAAAAGAATTATGAATAGCATGGTCAAACCAAAACTTAACAGGAATACAGGGTAGCCTAACTCTGATTCGCCCATAGCCAAAAGATACATTCCAAGACCAGTTGAAGTAGTTGATAGAATGATGAGCGGTATACCATAACCGACAAGATCCTTACGACTTGCGTTCAGTCCGACCATATAAAATTAAATGGATTGCCTCATATAAAAAAACGAGGCAGGTCAGAACCTTTCCCTGACAACTTTATAGACATCTTGAAAAACTTTTTCTTTTGATCTTGAAGCATCGACGTACACCATTTCTTCCTCTATTTTCACTTCAAGGCTCTTGTAACCGTTTATCACTTTTTTCAAAAACCTTTTTTTCTCGAATATGTTGTTGCCGAGTCCATCTCTTTTCTCGATCCTTTCCAAAACCGTATCTAAATCAACATCAAGGATAATGGTCAAATCAGGTTTGGGTGCTTCTTTGTGTAGTCCTTTCACCCATCCATAGTCGGCTCCAGCTAAAGACTGGTAAACAAGTGAGGAATGGTAATACCTGTCCATTACAACATCGATCCCTTTTTCTAGCTTGGGTATAACTTCCTCCTCTAAATGCAAATATCGGTCACATGCGAAGCCTAAAGCAACCGTCTCTGCGGAGTAACTCCCATCCTTGATCATTTCATCGACCTTTCTTCCTACTAGGCCGTTTGTGTTTTCAAATGTGTAGTACTTAGATGTTTTACTGGCAAGTCTTCTTGCTTGGGTAGTGGTACCCGCACCATCCACTCCTTCGATGACAATCATGTTTCCATCGTAATCGTTTTTTCTCAAACTTGTTCACCCTGTTAGATAAGTAGAGTTGTATCTTAATTCAATGTTGGTTGACAAAAAATGTCGGATAAAAAAAAAGGGGAAAAGGTGTCGAGGAAGAAATTTTTAAGTTCCTACCCCGGATACTGGTTGCTACTCAGGGAAAGTTCTTTTCTATCAAGATCGTCTTCATAGGTCTTCCAGTTAGCTAGATACCTTGAAGCGCCTCTTGTGTCTTCAGCACCATAACCTGCTACTATAAGAGCGTTCTTTCCTGTTGCAAAAGCGTCTTCAACAACCTGTAGAAGAGCTTCGTTTCTGTAGTAGTTCCTCCATTCAAACAAGCTTCTTGTTCTTCCCTGGTCAGCCAGGTCAGCCACTAGACTGTTCACCGCTGGTCCGCCCACAAGTATCAAATGGTGTTCGTTCATCTTGGCCTGTGTTACCTCTCCATCAGTAAGACCTGTTTCAGGTAGAGCGCCTCTTACAGCTTCAGATAGGATACCAAGGTATTCAAAGGTGAACTCTCCTCTCGCAACTCCTGAAGGATCTAGGCTTCCTTCTCTATCCGTTATAGCCATACCGACCACTGATTCGTGTGATGGAAGGTTGAATTCTGCGTATCCATCCCTTCCCGTGTCAAGTTCCATGTATGTTCCATAGTAGGAGTAAGCAGCTCTTTTGTTCCTGATGTTCCTGAAGCTGGTTAGGTCGAAACCTGCTCTTCCAACACCTAAAATGTTGTTGAAGGTAACGTCATTACCGTTTTCAGGATCAATTACGAAACCGTACTCGTTTCCACTGTCATCTTCAGGCTGTATCATCGCCATCGATATCCCTATTCCCTGTGTTCCTGCTCTCTGGTCTGATAGACTTAGGGAAACTTCTTCCATCTCACCACCAGGTGTTAGATCAACTTCCAAGTGGTATTCTAGTCCTCCGATGGTCACTACGTCCTCGTATGAATCGGAATGTGTTCCATCAGAAACATCTATGAGCAACCTGTTGCTAGAAACGGTGACCGAACCAGGAACGTTTGAACCAACGTTTCTCTCCTCTAGTGTCAGTGTCTTGTCGCTGGATGACGTGGTGCTTGGTAGTTTTATGGAATCTCCTATTTCCACTCCCACATCTTCGACAAGTTCTACTGTGTCTGTGAAAGCCACTGCCGACTCTGTTTCAGTGTAAAGGTTAGGGAATACAACGTATTCGTCTGTTGGACCCCATGTTACTTTCATCCTTGCCTGGTCAGGGTTGTTTGATGGATGAGTGATCCTGAAATCGTAGTTGATCCTGTTAATTCTGACTGAAGATTTTAAAGTGTCTTCGAATTCGATTGTGTCAATGTCTCCAGTAAAAACGTCTTCAAGTTCTATCTCTCCTTCATCGTATGTTTCATCGTAATATATATCCGTTACCTGGTACATTCCAGCGTTCTCATCGTGGTTAAGAATGATGTAGTCGTCGAGTCCGAGCTCCTGTCCCTCGTACCTCATGAATTCTCCGTGGAAGTCTCCAAGTCTGTGAGATGTTTCCCTGTCCATGAAGGTTAATGAAGCGCTTCTTCCTCTTTCATTTGTGAAGAAAACATCCGCAGAATTTCCGTCGGCTTCGACTTCAACGGTTTCGGCAGGATCCTCTGAAGCATCGGGTGCCGGTCCACCGTAGTGGAACTCGATACCGAACAGCGGTTCACTGAAGTAGTCTCCTTTTTCTATGAACCTTCTATCTCTTCCTGGGTCCTGGTATTCTATGGTTATGTCCTGAAGATCGTCCACAACAAGATCTCCTTCGAGGTTGTCGTTCAGGTAAACCCTTGTGCCGTCTACTGCATCTCCGTCGACCCTTGCTCTTGCCCTGTTCGAAAGCTCTAGTTCCTGTTCTCCCACTCCGAAAGCCACGATCCCGTGGTTTTCTCTAAGAGGGAATATGTCTCTTACTCTTACATCCTGTCCAGAGAGTCTTACTGTGTCTCCTCTTTCCAATCTTCTAGTAGTTCCGTCGATAACGACTGTTGCCTGGTGATCGGAAACGTATCTTACGTGTATTTCGTGAGTGTTTCCAGCTACTTCGATAGTCTTTACTTCATCGGTTTCCACTTCGTATCTCATCGAGTCTCCGTAAAGAACGAGGTATCTCTCGTTGGTCGAATCGGATACCGTGTATGTCTGTCCGAAAAAGTTTACTTCCTCTCCTTCAATGTTCTCGTGAGTGAAATCCACCCTCCTGTCCATCATCGCATCAAGGGAGAAAACCTTGTCCTCTGAGAAATCTATGTGAAGACCTATCTCGTCCATGCCTCTCGGTCTTCCGAATTTTTGAGGGTTGGATCCTAGGCTTAGTTCGTGTATCACTTCAACATCTCTTCTCTGTGGATCCTCGAAACTGGTGGTTCCAAGTATATCTAAATCTTCATCCACAAGTACGTCAAGCCCTGAATCAGTTCTTGAACTCAGAAAAAGATTTTTGTTCGGTCTTTCAAGGGTTGTACCTCTTTCAGCGGTCCATCCCTCTCTTCTATCTATGTCAATGGTCTCCGTTATCTTTTTTTCTTCTGTTTTGATCGTTTCTTGACCTAGCGCGGTCGCAACGTTTATCGCTCCCACGATGTCAAGAGGGTCTGATTGGGACCCCACCACGATACTTGCCTGGGGGTTACCTTCCTGGTCCACGTATTGACTTGGAAAATCTCCAAGAGTGGCCGCGGTTCCGAAAGTGGTACCCACAAGCAGTACTGACGCGGTGACTGCCCCTATTTTTTTAATAGCATTTTTTACTTTCATTTTTACATAACACCTTTTCCTCTAAATAATCCTAATTTGAATAGCATCTGAACTTCCCCGGTCAATAATTTAGAAATCACTTATTTATATATTACCCTTTTCTTAGGATAGTAAAGTGGTAACAACACTTTTTTTGTCCTGATAACAACAATATTTCTGGGACTGAAAGAATTTTATACCATGACCAACAATTACCTACTGTTATGACAGAGATACAGGACGCTTTTTACAATCTTGCTGAACACCTTGTCAATCCTGACCCAACTTCAGAAGGAACGATACAGTACAGCGGTAGAAGATTCGTGTACCTGCATTCAAAAATGTTTTCGAAGCTTTTCGAAAGGATGGAGGAAGTAGCAGGAGAAGATGTTCGGGACAGGATAGAGATGATAGGTATAAGAGCAGGATACAACATCGCGGAAAACATGGATCGTCATTTCAGGGAAAAAGGAGTTATGGACAAGTTAAAACTCATAAAAGAATCTGGTTTCAACATGAAAGATATTTTAAAGATTAAAGGTAGTTCTCCCAGGGACCAGATAGAAAAAATATTCGGGTACGGCATGCATGTCGGATGGCTGGGAGAAGTAGATCTTGAGGAATATGAGGAAGGAAAGTACGCAAAATACAAATACGAGAACGGTTTCGATGCTTTTTCACATGGAGAAACAGGTGAGAAGAACTGTTCATTCATCACAGGAGTTATACAGGGCATGACGATATTTTTCTGGGATACAGGAAATATAGATGCGGAACACGTCTCGTGTGTATGTGCTGGAGACGATGCATGTGTAACAGAGGTGAATTTCGATGGATGAGAGAATTATTGTTGAGAAGAAAGACGAGTACTTTGAAAAGCTTGATGAAGAGGAAGATCTTGCAGGAGACGAAAACGGGAACGTTATGTTGATGGGAGAAAGGTTCAACATAATGGCTTCGAAATACTTCATGAGCGAGATACTCGTGATTTTACAGGACTCTTACGAGGAAAAAGCCGGTGAAATGCTTTTTGAATCTGGTAAAATGTATGGAAAGGATCTTTTGGATTTAATTGGTGAAGAAAAAAGTTTCGATGAAAGTCTTGGAAAGATGCTTGGCCTACTAAAGTTCCTTGGTTACTCGGATTCTTATGTGGAGATGGAAAGCATAACTTTCAGTTCTTCTCCAACAGCCGAGGCTTATAAATCGAAAAAGATGTTCTCCACAAAGACATGTCACTTCCTTTCAGGCATACTTTCAGCCGTGGCTGAAAACCATGGTAAAGACAAGAATTTCAAGGAGCAGACTTGTCAAGCAGAGGAAGAAGGTAACGACTGTGTCTTCGTGATGGTATAGATAAAAAAATTTCTCTTATTATTTTTTTCAGTTAGGATTATAACACTGTTATACTTTAGAACGATTTTTCTCATTTTCTTAAAAAAATAAAGAAAAAGGTGTGTGGGAAACGGTTTTTTAAACCGTTCCGCTTCTTTTTCTTGGACAGTCAGTTCAAGGAGTTACTGACCTGGGTACTCAGCTGAATCCAGTTCAAGTAGATCTGTATCTAGCTCTTCCTGGTAAGCTGGGTAGTTGGACAGATACCTTGCTGCTGCAGTTGTGTCCTGAGCAGAGTGTCCTGCGACGATCAAAGCTTTCCTTCCTTCTGCGAAAGCGTCTTCGATGACCTGTAGGATTGCTTCGTCTTCTCCTTCTTCTCTCCACTCGTCAAGAGTTCTTGTCAGTCCTTCGTCTGCAAGTTCCTCGACAAGTGTGTTCACTGCTGGACCTCCAACTAGGATTAGGTCGTTAGCTTCTCTTGTTCCTTCTGTTACTTCATCGTCTGTCAATCCTAGGTTAGGTAGGTTTCCTCTGATTCCTGGGTTGATCAAGTCAGTGACCTCGTACTCGATTAGCTGGTCTCCGACAGCTGTTGCTGAAAGGCTTCCGCCGTCTTCTGTCATTGCCATTCCTACAACTGATTCGTGTGCAGGGAAGTTGATGTCAAGTTCTCCTTCATCGTCGGTATCTAGTTCGAAGTAGGTACCGTAATGAGAGTAGCTTGCTTCTAGATCATCTTCGCCTGCTACATCGGCAAATCCGAATCCTGCGTTAGCTACGCCTTCTACATCGTCAAAATCTACATCTTCTTCGTCTGAAAATTCTACTGTAAATGCTTTCTCTTCGTCCATTCTGTCTTCAGGCTGGATGACTAGGAGTGAAGGTCCTGTGACTCCGTCTGCTGTGACTGTTACGTCTCCGTCCCAGTCTCCGCCATCTTCTGCTGCGGAAATGGTGTAAAGGTCGTCATCGTATTCGCCGTCGATTGTTCCGTCGTCGTTGATGGTGACCTCTGTGTCTCCGGATGACTTGGTGCTTGGAAGTCTGACGTTGATTTCTTCTGCTTCTTCGCCGTCGTTGGCCAGTGTTACTGCTTCGTTATCTAGGAATGCGACTGCTGCGTCTGTGTCGGTGTACAGTCCTGGGTAGACAACCAATTCGTCTCCCCATGTGACGTTGA